>CAJGCH010000001.1 GCA_904501845.1 uncultured Bacillaceae bacterium
ATTTGCTTTCCTGCCGGAAAATCCGGCTAAAGAAAAGGGGGAGAATTTCTCCCTGCCGGCGAGCGGAATCATTATGGAAAACTTTGAAAAAAATGGTCAAGGAGTAATTGTGAAAACGGCAGCAGCGGCCTCTGTCGGGACAGTCAAAGAAGGCGTCGTAATTTATGCGGGAGAAAAAGAAGAGTATGGGAAAACGGTCATTATCCAGCATGCAGACAAGAGCGAGTCTTGGTATGGGAATTTAGATTCGATTGACGTTAGCCTATATGAGCAGGTAACAAAAGGAGCAAAACTTGGAAGGGTTCAGGCCTCAGAGGAAGAGGAGGGGAAAGGGGAATTCTATTTTGCGCTGAAATCTGAAGGAAGGTTCATCGACCCGGGTGAGGTGATTTCCTTTGAGTAAGATTTTGCCGGTCTTCTCGAAGATTCGCATCCATCCCCTGACATGGGCAGTCATGGGGTTAGGAGCCATCACGGCACAATTTATGGAATTATTAATGATGTTTTTTATTGTTCTTATCCATGAGCTCGGCCATGCGGCTGCCGCACAAATCTGCGGCTGGCGCATCAAAGTGGTCACGCTCCTTCCGTTTGGCGGGGAGCTTGAGACAGAGGAGCATGGTAACCGGCCGTGGAAGGAAGAGATGGCAGTGCTCTTAGCGGGCCCCTTGCAGCATCTTTGGCTTTACGCATTAGCCTTTCTGTTATATGTGAATGGATGGATGGGTGACCATCTTTATCAGGAGTTTCTCCTTTTTAACACAGTGATTATGGCCGTAAACTTTCTTCCGGTCTGGCCGCTTGATGGGGGAAAGCTGTTATTTATCTTCCTTAGCCTTCGCTACCCGTTTGTTCAGGCCCATCGCCTGATCATTCAATATTCCATCGGCATCCTGGCTGTTCTTTTGGTTTGTCTCTTATCGCTGAACCCGCTCAATTTCAACTGGTGGGTAATAGCAGGCTTCCTGGGCTACTCGTTATGGAAGGAATGGAAGCATCGGCAATATGTGTTCATGCGCTTTTTGCTTGAGAGGCATTACGGCCATCAGCAGGACATTAGAGCTATATCCAAGCTTGAGGCGGAAAGGGAGACGCCTATCTTTGAGATTCTCGAACATTTTCGCAGAGATAATAAACATGTCATCGTGATTAAGAAGGACATGAAAGAGATTGGGAAGCTTGATGAGTCAGAGGTCCTTCATGCTTGCTTTACCTCAAAGCTCGCCTATCGGCCAATCGGGGAACTGCTGTATCCTTATTGACTGGCAGCCGCGGACTCGCTAAAGTTAGAGTAAGTGCCAGTTGGAGGGTATTTTTTATGGATAAAATACTATTGGATTATCAGAATGAGGAAAAAAGGCTTGGCATCTGGAAGGATGGCAGGCTCTATGTATTGCATGTTGAACGGGACGGAGAAGGCCCATATGCGGGCAATATATATGAAGGAATCGTACGCGAGGTCGTTCCGGGCATGAATGCAGCCTTTGTGGATATCGGGCTTGAGAAGAACGCGTATTTGCCTTTTGAGGAGACGCCGCGCTACCAGCTTTCAGGCGGGAAACCGGGCATTGCTTATGTGAGGCAGGGCGAAAAGCTCCTTGTCCGGGTTGTCCGCGACCCACAAGGGACAAAGGGGGCAAAGGTAAGTGCGCTGATTGAGATCTCCTCACCTGACCTCATACTAATCAAGGGCGAGCATTTCGTGCGGACCTCAAAAAACGCAAGCCATCAAACCGCAAACAAATGGAAGAGCATCGCCAAAAAGCATCTGCAAGAGGATGAAGGGGTAATTATTCGCACGCAATTCCTTGAGGCAGAGGAGCAGGAGTTTGCGGCGGCGCTTGCTAAGCTTCGGATGAGGTATGAGACACTTATCCGCCGCGCAAACGGGGTGAAGGCGCCTGCTCTTGTGAGCGGGCATAACCGGTTCACGCAAATCGTGCAAAAATGGACAGCGGGTACACAGGGGGAGTGCTATACGAACTCTTCAGAGGGAGTGAGGTTATTGGAGGATGCCATCTCCTCGGATGAATGGGAGATTATCCGTTCTAAAACCAATATTCCGCTTTTTGAGGAGCATAAGGCTGAAGCAGACCTGGAGAAAGCAGCTAAAAGGATTGTCTGGCTGTCAAATGGAGCCTATTTATTGTTTGAGCGAACCGAGGCCATGCATGTTATAGATGTGAATACAGGGAAATTTACAGGGAAGCATGAACAGTGGAAAACAATGCTGGAGACGAATCTTCTTGCCGCGAAAGAGGTTGGCCGGCAAGTCATCCTCCGCAATCTTTCTGGAATCATTGTCATTGATTTTATTAACATGACCTCGGCTTCTGACCGTAAGAAGGTGGCGGCTGAGATGGAGGCGGCGCTCAGTGCGGATTTGACTCGTTCAGTCGTCGTAGGTTTCACAGAGCTTGGTCTCTTGCAAATCACACGCAAGAAAGAAGGACCAGATTTGTACGAGGTCATTCTCGAGGATTGTCCGCGCTGCCATGGGGCGGGGCATATTCAAGGGAACAAGGCGGAATGGTTTGAGCTGTCAAGGCAGCTTGAAGCTATGCGTTATTTGTTAGATGATGGCCTATGGATTGATGCAGATGAAGACTTCTTTGCCTTTTTGAAGGGGCGAGAGAAGCATTTGGATACACGAGGGAAACAAGTATTCATCAGGCAAGCAGCAGTGAAGGGCAGCCATCGTTTCGTCATCCGGGCAACCGGGACAGTAAACGAGCTTGAAGAGAGAATCGCGCGTGCAGCTGCTGGAGAAGAGACCGGCGGTTTATTACGATTAATGGTAAAACAAGATTGACAATGAATGTCCCAATATGATAGTATTTGTTTGTTATGTTTGTAGCACCCATGCTACAACCGCTCATGTCAGGTTATTAAGTCCGCAATTGTGGCGCCTGCCGTTGGCGAGTCTTAGATCAATCAAGGAGGTGCAGGTATGTACGCAATTATCGAAACTGGTGGTAAACAAGTTAAAGTAGAAGAAGGTCAATCTATCTACGTTGAGAAATTGAACGTTGAAGAGGGTGGCACAGTTACTTTCGACAAAGTTTTATTCGTAGGTGGAGACGATGTGAAAGTTGGAAGCCCTGTTGTTGAAGGCGCTACTGTAACAGGTAAAGTCGAAAAACAAGGTAAAGACAAGAAAATCATCGTTTTCAAATACAAAGCGAAAAAGAACAACCGTAAGAAACAAGGTCACCGTCAGCCTTACACAAAAGTAACGATCGAGAAGATCAGCTTCTAAGGCGACGCGCATGATTAAAGTAAAGGTAGTTCGAGATGACGAGCGGGTACAATCGTTCAGTCTGTCAGGACATGCCGATTTTGCAAGAAAAGGTCAGGATATTGTTTGTGCCGGGGTATCGGCAGTAGCCTTTGGTTCTGTCAATGCAATCCTAAGCTTGACGAATGTGAAGCCTAAGATTGACCAAGCGGGCAAAGAGGGCGGCTATCTGGAAGTCACGTTTCCGGTGACGGAGGAAGACGAAAAGGTGCAGCTTCTTATTCAAGCCATGCTTGTATCCCTGCAGACAATTGAACGTGACTATGGCAAATACATGAAAATTATAAATAGCTAACAGGAGGTGGAATAAATGTTAAGATTGGATCTTCAATTCTTCGCTTCCAAAAAGGGAGTAGGTTCCACAAAGAACGGACGTGACTCCATTTCCAAACGTCTTGGCGCTAAACGTGCTGATGGCCAATTTGTAAGTGGTGGTTCTATTCTTTACCGTCAACGTGGTACAAAAATCTATCCAGGTTTGAACGTTGGCCGTGGTGGAGACGATACACTTTTCGCTAAGGTAGACGGCGTTGTTAAATTCGAGCGCTTAGGTCGTGACAAGAAACAAGTGAGCGTATACCCTGTAGCACAAGAAGCATAATAAAACAAACAATGAAGCTCTGACCTCATCGGTTGGAGTTTTCTTTTTATAAAGCCTCCTATGCTCAATAAGCTATATGTTACACTTCCCTTATAGACCCCAATTATTATTTGCTGCGGACGATGTATTCCTCTCCTGAAGTATTAAGGAAACAGCTATGCTATACTAGTATAAACGTTGAATTAATCAGTACCTCATTTAATATATCCGACAGGAGAATGTATTGAGATGGAGACTAAATGGACCACAATCGATTTATTGAGGCACTCAAGGCATGATTGGCTGAATAAGATCCAGCTGATCAAGGGCAATCTGGCGTTAGGGAAAATGGACCGCGTGTCAGGGCTAATTGAGGAAATCATAATAGATGCGAAACAGGAAGCGAAACTGTCGAATTTGGACATGCCATGCTTGGCGGAACTCTTGCTGACGGGCAATTGGCGTCATTATACATTCGAGCTCGGATTTGAGATTATTGACGATATAGGCGGTTTTGCTGAACAAGACAGGAGTTTGACGGGCTTCATGCTTGATTTTTTTGAAGCGCTCAATAAGAAGGTGACAGGCAGTTCCGTACATACGCTGATTGTCATGATCAGCAGCTCTGAGGAAGCTTCCTTGAGGATCGGGTTTGATTTTCAGGGACGTGTGAACAGTGTCGAGAATCTTTTCGACGGCTTGGCGGTGCCGAATACTATTGAAATGTCTGCTCCTTCAGGTGATAAAAATTCTTTTTTCTTTGAATTAACGGTAAGATAACAACAAAGAGAACTAGGTAAAAGAAAGTAGGTGTCAAACGCCCATGTTTGTGGATCAGGTCAAGATTTATGTAAAAGGCGGTGACGGCGGAAACGGAATGGTAGCTTTCCGCCGAGAGAAGTATGTGCCAAAAGGAGGCCCAGCCGGAGGTGACGGCGGGCATGGCGCAAATGTTGTGTTTGAAGTGGAAGAAGGACTTCGCACATTGATGGACTTCCGATATAAGAGACATTTCAAGGCTCCGCGCGGAGAACACGGAATGTCCAAAAACCAGCACGGTAAAAATTCAGCCGATATGATCGTAAAGGTGCCGCCGGGAACAGTCGTTTCTGATGCGGATACTGGTGAGATCATTGCCGATTTAACCGAGCATGGCCAGCGTGCCATCATTGCTAAAGGCGGACGCGGAGGCCGAGGCAATACACGTTTTGCCACTCCAGCGAATCCGGCTCCGGAACTATCGGAAAAGGGTGAGCCAGGGGTTGAGCGCAATATCATTATGGAATTGAAATTACTTGCTGATGTAGGACTTGTCGGATTCCCGAGTGTCGGGAAATCGACCTTGCTTGCATCCGTTTCAGCGGCTCGTCCAAAAATCGCAGAATATCATTTCACAACAATTGTGCCGAATTTAGGCGTAGTTGAGACAGAGGATGGACGGAGCTTTGTCATGGCTGATCTTCCCGGCTTGATTGAAGGAGCCCATGAAGGTGTAGGATTAGGTCATCAATTCCTGCGTCATATTGAGCGAACACGTGTCATTGTTCATGTGATTGATATGTCCGGTCAAGAAGGACGCGACCCATATGAGGATTATGTAACGATTAATAAGGAGCTTGAGGAATACAATCTGCGCCTTACTGAAAGGCCGCAAATCATTGCCGCAAGCAAAATGGATATGCCGGATTCTGAGGAGAACTTTCAGGCCTTTAAAGAAAAACTGGAGGAGGATGTTCAAATCTTCCCAATCTCTTCTGTTACACGAGAAGGTTTACGCGAGCTTCTATATGCGGTAGCCGATAAGATTGAAGAAACACCGGAATTCCCGCTTGAGCATGATGAGGACCAAACAGGTATCCACCGTGTGCTTTATAAGCATGAAACGGAAAAAGAAGAGTTCATGATTAGCCGAGAATCTGACGGCACCTTTGTCGTTACCGGCGAAAAACTCGAGAAGCTCTTTAAGATGACTGACTTCAGCCGTGATGAATCTGTTAAGCGTTTTGCCCGCCAGCTTCGTGCAATGGGTGTAGATGAGGCGCTCCGTCAACGCGGTGCTGAAGACGGAGATATCGTCCGTTTGATGGAGTATGAATTCGAATTTATTGACTAGGTCTGATTGAATTGGTGATTGGGGGCGTTTTGATGCAAAATAAGCTAGATAAGCGTTTTTTTCTTGTGAGAGAGGATGTTTTGCCTGAGGCGATGCAAAAGACGCTGCAGGCAAAGGAGATGATTGAGCGCGGGAAGGTTCTGTCTGTATGGGATGCGGTCCATAAGGTCGGTCTGAGCAGAAGTGCCTTCTATAAATACCGTGACACAGTCTTTCCTTTCCATAATGTCGTGAAGGAGAAAATCATTACGCTCTTCTTTCATCTTGAGGATCGTTCTGGCACTCTGTCGGAGCTCCTGCAGATTGTTGCCTCGTCTGGGTGCAATGTTCTGACTATTCATCAAACCATCCCTCTGCAAGGAAAGGCGAATGTGACCCTTTCCTTGAATACGGGTGATATGCACATCGATATGAATGAATTTATCCATCGGTTAAAAAGTCTGGAGTTTGTAGATAAGGTTGAAATACTTGGCTCGGGGGCCTGATGTTTGAAAGAACCGGGCCTCTTTCTTATTGATAAGAAAGTTCAGCTAGAAGACTAGGGGGAAGGATCAGTGGAAAGAATCGCATTTCTAGGTCCAAAAGCAACATTCTGTGATTTGGCGGCGACTAAATTATTTGATAATTCCGAAAGAATTGCGTACGGGACGATTCCCGAATGCATTGATGCAGCAGACAAGAACGAAGTGGATTATGCGGTAGTGCCGCTTGAGAACGCGCTTGAGGGTTCTGTCAATATTACAATGGACTATTTGATTCATGAAGTACGTGTGCCGATTGTGGCAGAGTTTTCCTCACCCATTCGCCAGCATTTAATGATGCACCCTGACCATGCGGATAAGATAGGGGAAATTGAACGAATCTATTCGCATAGCCATGCCATTGCTCAATGTCATAAATACCTGCACGGAGAGCTGAAAGGGGTAAGGTGTGAAAACGCGACATCCACAGCCTTTGCCGCCCAATATGTGAGTGAGCATCCGGAGGAGGTAGCAGCCGCAATAGCGAATGAGATGGCAGCTTTGGAGTATGGGCTTACGATTGTGAAGCCAGACATTCATGATTATGTCCATAATCATACACGGTTTGTCGTGCTCAGCCATAAGCCGATTGGCGAGCGGCTCGAGGGCCTTGTGCGTAAAGGGGAGAAAACGACGGTGATGGTCTTGCTGCCGGCTGACCATGCCGGAGCCCTGCATCAAGTTCTTTCCGCGTTCTCGTGGCGAAAGCTCAATCTCTCAAAAATTGAGTCAAGACCGCTCAAGACGGGCTTAGGGAATTATTTCTTCATCATAGACATTGACCAGCTCATGGATGATGTCCTTCTCCCAGGTGCCATCGCCGAAATGGAAGCGCTCGGCTGCAAGGTTTACATAATGGGAAGTTATTATAGCTATTAAAAAAGCTGCCTGAAGGAGCCTGATTTTATAGGTTCTTTTCGGCGGCTTTTTTGTATCTGGTTAACCAGTTATTCAATTAAGAAACCTGCTTCACGCAAGGAATCGACCGCATGCTGCAATTGTTCGTCGGTCTGTGCCTCGAGTGTATGTAAATGGATGCCATTTGTCAGCTGGGATAGAAGAGATGCGTTCGTCGTCTTTAGCTTCATGATGAATTGACGCACATCGCTGCGATTAGAGACCATGATGGATGCAGTGAGGTCACCGTACAGGGGATGATCAACCTTCACATCCTTTACCGTCACGCCGCAATCGACTATGAGCTGCAGTTCTCTTTCGGTATCTTCCGGCGCATGTTCGCTTGCAATGACGATTGTTTTGAATGATGCTCTGTTCTCTTCGTTTTGGAGGTATAAATAGCCGTTAGGAGTAGCAATAATCGGATGGTTTCGCGCTTTAAGAAGAGTTATATCCCCTACGATAATTTGGCGGCTAACGGAGCAAAGCTTGGCAAGCTCCCCTCCCTTAATTGGTTTCGTTCCTTCTTTTAAAATGTCCACAAGATAGTCTCTGCGTTCTTCTGCACTGTACTTTTTCGCCAAAAGTCCATCCTCCTTGATCTTCTTTAGAATTTAATTTCGTGATTGTTCTCATTGTAACATAGGGGTTTTTTCTCATAAATAGAAAGGGTGACGCATAAATTTTCTTGAAACATAATAGCAATCTGCCCAATCAATCATAGTATATATGGACATTGTGTAAGGAGGGATTAGGCGTGAAGATTCATATCGTCCAAAAAGGCGACTCATTATGGAAGATTGCTAAGAAGTACGGAGTCAATTTCGAACAGTTGAAGAAAACGAACTCACAGCTTAGCAATCCAGATATGCTTATGCCCGGCATGAAAATTAAAATACCTGAAACGAGTTCTTCTCCAAAGAAAGAAAATGATACGAAAGTGAATTTCGGAGTAAAGGAAGCTCCTGTTCAGCCTATGACGCAAGCTAAGCCTCAAGCTTTAAAGCAGCCGGCCGTCAAGGAAATGCCGACTCAATATCCAGAGAAGGAATCCGTCAAGGAAATGCCGAAGATGCCGTATGTTGCACCAAAGGAGACAGTAAAGCCTGTTATACCGGAGATTGATATCAACAACTATTATTTAATGAATATGACAAAGATGGAAGTGCCGCCGCCAATGCCTATTTATAAGGAAAAGCCAAAGAAAGAGGAGCCGGTTATCCTGAAGGAAAAGCCAATCAAAGAAATGCCGAAGGAAAAGCCAACCAAAGAAATGCCGAAAGAAGAGCCGCCTGAGCCGATGCCGCTTCCAGTGCCTCTTCCAACACCTCAGTATGAGTATTGTCAGCCAGTGGTCCCTTATTATAATCCCTGCTGTTATCCGTACATGTATAACCCGTGTTACCCTTATCACATGACGTATATGCCTCATCCATGCATGATGATGCCATCGATGCCATCTCACTCGCCAATGATGAATATGCAAGGAACAGATGTTATGGCAGAGAGCTATCACTATGAACAAGAAATGATGGACCTATCACCATCCAGCCATGGTCAAATGCAGCAAGGAGCAATGCCGCAGCAAATGTATATGCCGCAGTCATACATGATGATGCCATATCAGCCGGGTATGTCTGCTTCCGGATATGGTCAGTACCCGCAGTCATATGGCATGATGGAGCACGATGATATGATGCAGACCCAAGAGGATGAGTATGCTGATTATTCAGGCGGAGCTTACGCGCCATTTGATGGATATATGCCGCAATGCGGATTTACACCAGCCTCATCGGCTCAGGGGCAGGAAACCTATTATCAGCCCATGAATCAGTCAGCCAATCAATATTCCGATTCAATGATGCAGCAAAACATGCAAAACCAAAACATGCAAAGCCAAAGCATGCAAGGCCAAAACATGCAAAACCAAGGCATGCAAGGCCAAAACATGCAAAGCCAAAGCATGCAAAGCCAAAATATGCAAAATCAAAACATGCAAAATCAGAATGTGCAAAATCCATATGCGGCTCAGCCGACTCCCTATCAAGAAGTGAGCGGGATGCAAGGAAGCGCAGAAAGTGTGCCATTCTATAATCCCCACGCTTCACAAATGATTCCTCGGATTAATCCTGCAGCTTTTGATATGCCGGGAGCTGACGATGAAGAAAGCAGTGAGCAAGAAGGCTAATCATGAGCGGAAAACGTGCAGGAGGCACCCTTAAGGGCTGTCTCCTTTCTTATTTCAAGCAGCTCAATATGCCAATCAGATTGATGAAGCCAATCAAGCCTGAGTTAATGCTGATACAGACAGAGGAGGGTAAGCTGATCATTGCGAAGCAATTTAAAAACGAGATGAGCCTTGCGCGGCAAAAGGAGTTTCTCGCTCTCCTCAAAGAAGCAGGCTTTCATCGTTCGTATACATTCAGTGAGGCATTCCCTCCCTTTGAGTATCGAGGGGGATGCATCGGATTCCTTCCCTATATTCACCCTCATGAGCAAGCGTTCACCTATCGGACTCAGGATGAGCGGCTTGAGGGGCTCATATTGCTGAAGAAGATGCATGGCGCATCGAAGCATATCTCTCACCGTATGAGCCATCTTTCTGATCAGCCCTTCAACCAAGTACGCAAATGGATAGAACGTCTGGCGGAATTTAAGCAAAATGAGACAGTAATCAAACCGTTTATGCCTGAAAAGGTGTATCAGGCATATGCCTTGATGGGGAAATGGGTGCTCAAGGAGCTGAAGGAAGAGGAAATTGGAAAAAAGGATACACTAGTCATCATTCATGGAGATCTGGCTCACCATAACTTTTTGAGGAGGAGTGACGGAAAACTCTTCTTAATTGATTTCGACCTAATGGCAAAGGCTCCGGCAATCATTGATGATCTTCAATATGCGAACAGGCTATTAGTCTACAATAGCTATTCCTTGGAGGAGATTCTTTCTTTGCCTCCTTTTCGTGAACATAGGTATAACCGTGAGTTTTTGATAGGGCTTGCCTATCCGACTGACATTTACCGTGAATGGAATCGGGTGTGCCGGGAGAATTTATGGACTGACCGGAGGAGAATGAAGGCCATGTATGACTACACGCTCAATGACTTCCAGGAGAGAATGAGCTTTTTCAAGAAAATCAAGCGCGCGGCGGCTGACCTGTAATAATTTTCTTGCATCTCGGACATACTAGTTCATGAGTTGAATATGAAGATGGGATGAGGTGTAAGAAGATGAGGTTACGCGGCTTTATTACAGCATGGGTTTTGTTGTTGTCTTTATTTGGAGTTCAAGGGACAGAAGGTCCTGTTCAAGATTTAGCGGCAGAGGCTGCGGTCAATCCATCTGTCGAGGTTGGCGAGCCGGTTCCGATTCAGCGGACAATCATCTTGCAGCGTATCTATTTAGATGGAGAAATAAGTGAAGAAACATTTGAGGAAACGATTATTTCAATGGATGATTTTTGGAGGAAGTATGATAAATGGCTGCTAGTTGACCAGAATGACAGTCAGCTTGTATTTCAGACCTATGTGGATGATATCTCGCCTCTATTAAAGGGGAATGGCTATTTTGGAATCAAGGCAGACGGGACAATCAGCATCTTTAACGGAAAGCCTGTGAAAGACCAGGTTATTCAATCGTTTTATCAAATTGATATGAAGAAACTTGAATCAAGACAGCAAACAGAGCTATTAAAGGGTGTCAAAATAGAAAACAAGGAACGCTATAGTCAATTTTTGGAGGCATATAAGCCCTATTCCATTTCGACGATGAAAACCTTACAATAGTGAATTCGAGACAAATCCCTTTAGATAAGGGGTTTGTCTTTTTTTTCTTCAGGCATTCGATGCCGACAGACCTTGTCTTCAAAAATACAAACATTTGTGCTGAGTTGAGTATGATGGATAATTAGAGTGTGGTACAATGGTTTACAGTCGAAAAAGAGGAGAGGTCAAGGTGTACGATTTCATAAAAGGCAGGGTAGACTATGTTTGTCCTGAATATATAGTAATAGAAGCAAATGGGATAGGCTATCTGATTCAAGCACCCAATCCGTTTGTATTCTCCGGCATGAACGAAGAGACGAAGATTTATGTCCATCATTATGTCAGGGAGGATGCGGTCGCATTATACGGGTTCACATCCCGTGAAGAGAAGAAGCTGTTTATAAAACTGCTCAATGTGACAGGAATAGGTCCAAAAGGTGCACTGGCAGTGCTTGCGACAGGCCGTGTGGACCAGGTAGTTGAAGCCATTGAAGCGGAGGATGAGAAGTTCCTTGTGAAATTCCCGGGAATCGGGAAGAAAACAGCGAGACAAATGATTCTTGATTTGAAGGGCAAACTCGATGATGTAGCCCCTGAAGCCTTCCCTGATTTATTCTCAACAGAAGGCGGGAAAGAGATGAGCGGATACAGTATGACGAATCACGAGCTGGAAGAAGCCTTGCTCGCGCTTGAGGCGTTAGGGTATTCAAGCAAGGAAATCAAGAAGGTTGTTCCAAAGCTCGAGAAAGAAAAGAAAACGACAGAAGAGTATATTAAGGATGCCTTGCAGCTCATGCTGAAATAGGAGGTATGAACATGGATGAGAGAATCATGGACATAGAAGCGCAAAATCAGGAAGAGGCTTTTGAATTCAGCCTTAGACCGCAAAACCTCAGCCAGTACATTGGGCAGGATAAGGTGAAGGAGAATTTACGCGTTTTCATTGATGCAGCAAAGATGAGGGAGGAAGCTCTTGACCATGTCCTTTTATATGGTCCGCCGGGACTTGGGAAAACAACGCTCGCGGCGATTATCGCCAATGAGATGGGTGTGGCTCTTCGGACGACCTCTGGTCCGGCCATTGAACGGCCTGGCGACTTGGCTGCGATTCTGAGCGCTCTCCAGCCGGGAGAGGTGCTGTTCATTGATGAGATTCACCGGTTGCCCAAATCTGTGGAGGAGGTTCTTTATCCGGCAATGGAAGACTTCTGTCTTGATATTGTCATTGGCAAAGGGCCGGGTGCGAGATCTGTCCGGATCGATCTTCCGCCATTTACATTGGTTGGGGCAACAACTAGGGCAGGTTCAGTTTCAGCACCACTTCGTGATCGATTTGGGGTTGTGTCCCGGTTGGAATATTATACGGAAAACCAATTAAGGGAAATCGTGAAACGGACATCCCAAGTGCTGGATACGGAGATTGATGAGCATGCGGCAGGCGAGATTGCTCGGCGTTCGCGGGGGACGCCAAGAATAGCGAATCGCCTTCTGAGACGTGTCCGTGACTTTGCCCAAGTGCGAGGGAATGGGCATATCGTCTTTGAACTAGCGGATTATGCACTTGAGCTCATGCAAGTCGATAAGGTTGGTCTGGATCAGATTGACCGCAAGCTGCTGCTTGGCATCATTGAGAAATTTAAAGGCGGACCTGTCGGACTTGATACGATTGCGGCAACAATCGGTGAGGAATCCGGAACAATTGAGGATGTATATGAGCCTTATTTGATGCAGATAGGGTTTATGCAGAGAACACCGAGAGGGCGTATTGTGACCGATCATGTATACAGGCATTTTAACATTGAGGTGCCAAATCCATGAATCAATTGCCAAAAACGATTATGATAATTGGTGTGGTTATTTTTGCCGTCGGATTTTTGATGCAATTCATTAAGCTCGGCCGTTTGCCGGGTGACATCATCATCAAGAAGGAGAATACCACTTTTTACTTTCCGGTGATGACCTCGATCATTGTCAGTGTCGTCTTATCAGGATTGCTGTACATCATTGGAAGATTTAAATAAGTATTGGAAATGGAAGTGTCATCATGAAAGTGGATTTATTTGATTTTCACTTGCCTGAGGAGCTTATTGCGCAAACCCCTCTTGAAAAAAGGGCAGAGAGCCGATTAATGGTTCTTGATAAGCAAACAGGCGATTTGGAGCATACTAAGTTTAAAGAGATTACAAGCTTTTTGAAACCGGGGGACTGCCTTGTCCTCAATGATACGAAGGTGCTTCCTGCACGGCTTTACGGAACGAAGAAGGATACGGGGGCCAATATCGAATTGCTTCTTTTGAAGCAAATTGAAGGTGATGTGTGGGAAACTCTTGCTAAGCCCGCAAAACGTATTCAAGTGGGTACTGAGGTTGTCTTCGGAGATGGCCAATTAACCGCTGTTTGCGTAAAGGAACTTGAGCATGGAGGGAGAGAGTTTGAGTTCCGCTATGACGGAATCTTCTACGAGGTGCTTGAGGAACTCGGTGAAATGCCCCTTCCTCCTTATATTAAGGAACGCCTTACTGAGCGCAGCCGTTATCAAACCGTTTACGCACGTGAGGAAGGATCAGCGGACGCACCTACTGCGGGCCTCCATTTTACAGAGGAGCTTCTGGAAGAAATCAAGGCGATGGGCGTTCATATTGCTTTTATCACGCTTCACGTCGGCCTTGGGACCTTCCGTCCTGTTTCCTCTGATACGATTGAGGGGCATGACATGCATGCGGAGTTTTATCAGATGAGCCGAGAGACAGCCGAGCTTTTGACAAAGGTAAGGAATGAGGGAGGCAAGATCTATTCTGTTGGCACAACTTCCACAAGAACGCTTGAGACCATCGCAAGGGACCATGACGGGAAGTTCGCTGAGACGAGCGGATGGACGAACATCTTTATCTATCCAGGCTTTGAATTTAGGGCAATTGACGGAATGATTACAAATTTTCACTTGCCTAAGTCGACACTGATTATGCTAATAAGCGCGCTTGCTGGCCGTGAGAATGTATTGAATGCGTATGAAGTGGCCGTTAAAGAGGAATATCGCTTCTTCAGCTTTGGCGATGCAATGTTTATTAAGTAAGATTTTTGAGAGGAGTACCAAGATTGACAGCTATACGATATGAATTAATAAAGACTTGTAAACAAACGGGAGCGAGACTCGGACGTGTGCACACGCCGCATGGCTCCTTTGACACACCTGCGTTCATGCCGGTAGGCACGCTCGCAACGGTAAAAACGATGTCTCCTGAGGAATTAAAGGAGATGGGTGCAAACATCATTCTCGGCAACACATACCACCTCTGGCTTCGTCCAGGTACGGAAGTTATTAAGGCTGCCGGCGGATTACACAAATTCATGAACTGGGACCGCGCAATTCTGACGGATTCAGGCGGATTCCAAGTATTTAGCTTGAGTGAATTCAGGAAAATAGAGGAGGAAGGCGTACATTTCCGTAACCACCTCAATGGGGACAAGCTATTCCTTTCTCCGGAAAAAGCGATGGAGATCCAAAACATCCTCGGTTCGGACATTATGATGGCCTTTGATGAATGCCCTCCATATCCAGCTGAGTATGATTACATGAAAAAATCCGTTGAGCGGACATCAAGATGGGCAGAACGCTGCCTGAAGGCGCATGCTCGTCCGCAAGATCAAGGACTGTTCGGTATCGTGCAAGGAGGGGAATATGAAGACCTGCGCCGCCAGAGCGCCGAAGATCTCGTTTCACTCGATTTCCCTGGATATGCCGTCGGCGGACTTAGTGTAGGGGAACCGAAGGATGTCATGAACCGTACACTTGAATTCACCACACCGTATCTGCCGGCAGACAAACCGCGTTACTTAATGGGTGTAGGTTCACCCGATTCCTTGATTGACGGTGCCATTCGCGGAATTGATATGTTTGACTGTGTGCTTCCGACCCGTATTGCCCGTAACGGAACTTTAATGACCTCTGAAGGAAGATTAGTCGTTAAGAATGCCAAATATGCATTAGATTTCGGTCCGCTTGATCCGAATTGCGATTGTCATGTTTGTCAAAACTATTCACGTGCCTACATTCGCCATCTTATTAGATGTGACGAAACATTCGGAATACGCTTAACCTCTTATCATAATCTATACTTTCTGTTAAAATTAATGGAACAGGTTCGACAAGCTATCATGGAAGACAGGCTTGGGGACTTCAGGGAAGAATTTTTTGAGAGATACGGGTTCAATAAACCGAATGCGAAAAACTTCTAACCTTTGATAAACCTTTTAAGAAAGGAGTGAAAATAAAACATGGTATTGTCTCAATTCTTATTGCCAATCATTCTTTTGGTGTTCTTCTACTTGGTATTGATTCGACCACAGCAAAAGCGCCAAAAAGAAACGATTAAAATGCAAAATGAGCTTCAAAAAGGAGATAAGGTCGTTACTATCGGCGGTTTACACGGAACAGTGGATGCTGTTGACGAAGATAAAGTCATCCTTAGAAGTCCTGATGGTTCACGCTTGACGTTTGAAAAGCGCAGCGTAAGCCAGGTGGTTCAAAAGAAAGAATCAGTGGTTGCTGCAGATACAGCAACAGATAAATAATTAATGAAAAAACCTAGTCCATTTTAAAATGGACTAGGTTTTTTTGTTTCGGGCCCGCCGCTCAAGTTAACGCCAAGGACGCCTCCCATCATCGCTGTCACGATGAAACAGGCATTATAGATGAGCTGCTTGGTCGTGAATAAGGATTCTAGGCCAAGATATTGATACAGGAACACGATTAGCGTATAGATCAGCCCCGTCCCGCCGCCTAGGAGCCACCCTTGCTTCTTTCCTTTCCCGCCCGCAATGAAGCCGCCGATAAAAAGAGTGAGGAAAGAGAGAATCATGATGATATACGTTAGGGAGGATTCGGTGACACTGGTGAATCGCAGGATTAAGGAGAAGCACAGGCTGAACAGGGCAGCCATGATAAAGATTGTCACGACCCCATAAAGAATAGCTGAACCTAAATTTCTCGTTTCGATGGGAACCAACTCCTTTTTAACCAGAAAAGTATGTCTTATCCTTACTTTATTCAGCTCAGGTCTATTTAGAATGTTTTTTTAGTACAACCCTCAATTTATGTGGTTGAAAACGCTCTTTTGACAAACACTATCAATTGATAGTTGGAAAAGGGAGCAGTGATTAGTTATGGATTTTTTAATTATTATTGGAAGAACATTATTTCTTTACGTCATTATTTTTCTCGTATTCCGAATCATGGGGAAGAGGGAGATCGGAGAACTAAGCCTTTTGGACTTGGTCGTTTTTATCATGATTGCAGATATTGCGGTAATCGGAATAGAAAATTATGACAAGAATGTATTAAATGCGATATTGCCCATTACTGTGTTGTTTTTCGTACAAATGACATTTGCTTATGCTTCTTTGAAGGTTCCTTTTCTGCGCAAGGCCATTGACGGGGAGCCGACGGTTCTTATTCATAATGGATTAATCAACCAAAAAGCAATGAAAAAGCTTCGCTATAACCTGGAAGACTTGCTGATGCAGCTTAGAGAGAATGGGGTAAGAAAAATCAGTGAGGTCGAATTTGGGATTGTTGAGGCGTCCGGGAAGCTTTCTGTGTATGAATTTACTGAGAATGCCGCGATCAATCAGCCAAAGCCAGCACCGATTATGACCTTAATCCAGGATGGGAGAGTCATAACAAACAATCTCACTGGGATCGGAAAATCGGAAGACTGGCTCAGAGAAGAGCTTAAGAGACACGGTCATCCTGACATCAATGGAGTCTTTCTATGCACCCTGGAGGATGAGCGTTTACGTATCTTTAGAAAAGAATGAGCGAATTATTTAAACGGTGCTAACGAAGCGAGCAGCGGCCCGATAATTGGAATTCTTCGGACTTCATCCCTGCGGACAATTCCCGTTAGCATACTTCCGGCCAAAAAGATGCCGCCCATGGAAGCTGCCGAGATGAGTATGCGATTTATGGCAGGGATATCTGTTAGCCAGTTGAAATAAAGCATATGGCCTAGGATGCCGGTAAAAACCATCACGATGAGTGCCATCAAATATTCATGCAAGTATATGGTCAAACTGACTTTTTTCATGACGGTCGCGAAGTGAAGCGTGGTCACAAGGACCGTGCTGACACAAATGGCAATGGCTGCGCCCATGATGCCAAAGGAAGGCTGGGCAACGAGCGTTATAATCAAAATGATTTTCGTCAATGAGCCAATGATGCTGTTAAACATGGCTGCCTTCGCCATATTCAAGGCCTGCAGGGTTGAATTTAATGGACCTTGATAGAAAAAGAAGATGAAGAATGGAGCCATGAAGCGGACATATACACCCGCATGTTCATTATGATAAACCGCCTCCATGATCGGGTGTGCCAAAACGAATAAAACGACTACCGCAAGCGTCCCGCTCAGAAAAGAGAGACGGAGGGACTGCTGGATGCGATGAACAACCTGTTTGATATTCCCTTTAGAATACGCCTCGCTTACAGCGGGTACGAGTGATACACCAAGGGAAATGGTAATAAAGGACGGAAGCATAAGAAGCGGCACAGCATAGCCGGCGAGCTCCCCATATTGGGCTGTAGCAACGCCTGTGGCGACACCGGCTGCGGCAAGGCTTCTGGCAACGACAATCGGTTCGATAAACCAGGTAATGGACCCAACCATCCGGCTTCCTGTTGCAGGGATGGAGATCGACAGCAATTCCATCAATGTATCCTTGCCAGTGGCCGCATAGTGCAAAAACTTCTTCCTAAGCTGGAAAGGCTTCTTCAATTTAAACATCAGCATCAAATAGAGAAGTGATGCGAGCTCCCCGATAACGGAAGCAATCATGGCACCGGCTGCGGCATATTCAATACCGTAAGGCAAGAAGGCCCTTGTAAATGCTGCAATCATGGAAATGCGCACGACCTGTTCGACCACCATGGAAATCGCATGGGGCTTCATATTCTGCTTGCCCTGGAAATATCCCCGCAAAACAGCTGAGATAGCCGCAATCGGGATGATGGGGATAATGGCAATCAAAGGCAGATACGTTCTTGAATCCGTAAAGACATGGGTTGATAGATAAGGAGCGAGCAAGAATAGGATAGGGGTAAAGATAGCCGACAAGCCTCCGGTAACAGATAAGGCAACGACAAGTATTTTCTTCGTTTTTTGATGATCACCTCGAGCGGTCGCTTCTGCCACGAACTTCGATATGGCGATTGGCATGCCAAGCTGAACCATGGCAATGACCAGAAATAAGGAAGGCAATGCCATCATATATAACCCGACGCCTTCTTCCCCAATAAAGCGGGCAATGACGATCCGGTTTACAAAACCGAGCACTCTTGTTATCAGGCCTGCAATCATCAGGATGACAGTACCCCTAATAAAACTAGACATTCATTTCCCCACCTTCTCAAAAGAGCTGCAATCCATTACAATTAATCTATATGCAACTTAATGGGCCAACCATGACAAGCTTTAAGGATTTAGTGAAAAATACATACTATATTGGCTTGGGGGATGATGAATTGTGGAAGTAAAGCACCCATATGAGAAATTTCGTCAGGAAATGGATCCGGCGCTGAAAAGCAAGCAGGAGGAGTTTGATTTGCTTGGTTATCCGGATATTACCGAGGAGGATATTTGGAAGTACATGATTCAGAAGAAATGGAAGAAGGCGAAGGGTGAGGCTCGCCAGCATGAGATTATTCAAGACATCATGAGACTGAAAGTGTCAGATTACATGAATTTTGCCACTACATCGGCATTGGTAGAGGCGGAAACAAGGAAAAAGGATATGGCCGCCGGTTTGGAGGAGTTTAAGGACCTATTCTCATGAATGTGTTATAAGAATATTCCTATCATTTGCACAAAATATTATCGGATATTAGGGAATCAAATTGACACCGAACCCTCAATCTTCCATAATAAGAACGTTATAGGAAACCAACCTTTTTGATTGAATCAACTAGGCACATGTTTTACCAAGCATAGCGTCCTTTCATGCTGCTTCAATCGGAAAATATCAATTAGGAGGCTAATTTACATAATGGTAAAAAGAAGCAGAATCGTCGCTTTCTTTCTCATTGTTCTTGTATTAGGGGCAACGATGTTCGGAACGACGGAAAATGTTATGAAGAAAATCAAGCTGGGCCTTGATCTTCAAGGCGGCTTTGAAGTTTTGTATAAGGTAGAGCCTCTTAAAGAGGGTCAGACAATTGATGATGATACGATGTCAGCAACTGCCAGCGCGCTCGACCGCCGAATTAATGTTCTTGGAGTGAGTGAGCCCTCTATTACAGTTGAGGACGATAACCGGATCCGCGTTCAGCTTGCCGGCGTAGAGGATCAGGAAAACGCTCGTGAAATCTTATCCACATCCGCTAACCTGACCTTCCGCGATGTCAATGACAGGGTCATGCTTGACGGAAGCGACTTGGAAGAAGGCGGAGCGAGTCAAAGCTATGATGAAACGAATCAGCCTGTTGTCTCCGTGAAGCTGAAGGATGGCGAAAAATTCGGAGAGGTTACGAAGGAAATCCTGGCAATGGCCCCGAATAATCAGCTTGTTATCTGGCTTGATTTTGAAGAAGGCAAGGATTCCTTTGAAGCGGAAGCGGCAAAGGAAAACCCAAAATTCATTTCCGCTCCTAATGTAAACTATCAGATTAATTCTGATGAAGTTATGATTTCAGGAAACTTTACGGTTGAAGAAGCGAAGGAGCTCGCTTCAGTCCTGAATGCAGGCGCATTGCCGGTTCAGCTTGAAGAGATTTATTCAACATCTGTTGGAGCTTCATTTGGGGAAGAGGCGCTCAATAGCACATTATTTGCTGGTGTGATCGGCATTTTAGCTATCTTCCTATTTATGATAGCCTATTATCGACTTCCTGGTATCGTAGCGGTTGTCACGCTATCAGCTTATGTGTACCTGATCATCCTTGTCTATGACTGGATGAATGCTGTACTGACATTACCGGGTATTGCCGCCCTCATTCTCGGGGTGGGGATGGCCGTTGATGCGAATATTATTACCAACGAGCGAATCCGTGATGAAATCCGGAAGGGAAGGACCATCAAGGCTGCCTTCAAGGAAGGGAACAAAAACTCCTTGTCCACCATCTTTGATGCTAATTTAACGACCCTTTTGGCCGCGGTTGTCTTGTTCATCTACGGGACAAGCTCTGTTAAAGGCTTTGCAACGAGCTTAATTGTCAGTATCCTGGTGAGCTTTATCACAGCCGTATACGGCACACGTCTTATTATGTGGCTGTGGGTAAACAGTAATTTCCTTGATAAGCGCCCAGGCTGGTTTGGCGTTAAGCAAAAGGATATTCATGATTTGAATGAATTCAAGAAGGATCAATATTTGCCGACGAAATTTGATAAATGGGATTTCATCAAGCCAGCGAAGAAATTCTTTATCTTCTCCATTATTTTGATGCTAATTGGAATCGGCTCCTTATTTGTGAGAAGCATGAATTTAGGTATAGACTTCTCTAGCGGTTCGAGAATCCAAATCACGTCAGATGAAAAGATTTCCGTAACTGAGATTGAATCAGACCTTGCGGCCAATGAGATAGAGGCACAGGATATCGTCTTGACTGGTGATGATGACAAGTCTGTCGTTGTCAGAACGAAGCAAGTATTTGATAAAGATGAAATCGCAGCGCTTGGCACATTTTTCGAGGATAAATACGGACATACACCGAATGTGAACACCGTATCCCCGACAATTGGAAAGGAATTGGCGAAAAATGCATTGATAGCGACCGCGATTGCATCAATCGGAATCGTTATCTATGCGACCATTCGTTTCGAATGGAGAATGGCCCTGCCGTCCTTGCTTGCGCTCTTGCATGACGCTTTTATGATTATTATGGTCTTCAGTTTGTTCCAAATCGAGGTGGATTTAACCTTTATCGCGGCCGTGCTGACGATTATCGGTTACTCCATTAATGATACAATCGTGACCTTTGACCGTATTCGTGAAAATATGCGGCAAAAGAAACGCATTAAGACACAGGCTGAGCTTAATGAAATCGTCAATATCAGTATAAGGCAAACGATGGTCCGCTCCTTTAATACCGTCATCACGGTGCTTGTCGTTGTCATCGCTATGATGATCTTTGGCAGTGAAGCCATCTGGAACTTCAATTTCGCCTTGTTGATTGGTCTCATTTCAGGCATATACTCCTCCGTCTTACTTGCGGCGCCATTGTATGCCATCTTAAAAGGCCGAGAACTGAAACAAAAAGGAACATTGAAAACGTACAAGGAAAAACGAGTCTCAAGCGATCAGCCACAAGTATAAGGATGAAATTCCGAAGGGCAGTCCGAAAAAACGGGCTGCCTTTTTATCTGTGAATGAAATGTCTATTTAATCGTGAAAAGGGAATAGATAAATGCCATCAATAAAATTTCTGGAATGTTAGGATGAAAGGGTGCTTTGATATGAAGAAATTGCAATGGCTTGTCATACTTGGAATCGTATTCACCGTAATTGTGGTGGTCTTTGCCGTTGTGAATGTGGATGATGTGGCAGTGAATTATGTTTTTGGAACGGCGCATTGGCCTCTTATTCTCGTGATTTTGGGCTCCGTCGTGATGGGCGGCGCGATTGTTGGATCTGCGCTTGGGGTCAGGATTCTTCACCTATCCAAAGAGCTGAAAAAGCTAAGGAAGGAAACGTATCGGGAAGAAGGACAGCTCGAATAGGGAAAATTTTATGCTCTTGCATTGAACCTTTGACATTATTTTTTTATAATAGGTAAGTCAGAGGGGTGACGTAATGTTACAATCAAAAACGAGATGGCTGATAAAAAAAGCCGATGAAACGATTATCAATACATTAATGAATGAGCTCAATCAGCCGCGGATTGTGGCTGCGCTCTTGGTCAACAGAGGTATAAAGACCGTAGATGCTGCACGGTCTTTTTTATATGCCGCAGAACAGGAATTCTATGACCCGTTTCTTCTTTCCGGGATGGAAGAGGCTGTCAAACGGATTGTCAGGGCTGTCAAAAACGATGAAAAAATAACGATATACGGTGATTATGATGCCGATGGTGTCAGCAGTACGACCGTTTTGAAGCTTGCATTGAATCAGCTTGGCGCAGAGCAGGTTGATTGGTATATTCCTAATCGCTTCACAGAAGGATATGGCCCAAATAAGGAAGCCTTCACTAAAATCAAAGAAAAGGGGACATCCCTTTTGATTACGGTTGACTGCGGAATCTCTGCCATAGAAGAAGCTCAATTGGCCAAGGATCTCGGCATGGACTACATCGTGACGGATCACCATGAACCAGGTCCGGTGCTGCCGGAGGCGTTAGCGATTCTTCATCCGAAAAAGCCGGGTGAGACGTATCCGTTTTCAGAGCTTGCCGGAGCCGGTGTGGCGATGAAGCTTGCACATGCCCTTTTAGGGGAACTGCCTGAAGAGCTGATTGGTATCGCGGCGATTGGCACGATTGCCGACCTTGTTCCGCTTCATGACGAGAATCGCCTCATTGCCCTGAGAGGATTACGGGCATTGAAGAAGACGAGAAGGCCGGGATTGCTAGCCTTATACAAAAAGGCCGGCATCGCGATGGACAGCTTTAATGAGGATTCGATTGGCTTCGGAATTGCTCCTAGAATCAATGCGGTTGGCCGCTTGGAAGATGCGGATCCTGCTGTTGAGCTGCTCCTTACCAATGATCCGGCAGAAGCCGAACAAATTGCAGAGGAAATTGATTTCTTGAACAAGGAGCGTCAATCCATCGTCAAGGAAATTACGCAGGAAGCGATTGCTGAAGTGGAAAGCCGTTTCCCGCTTGAGGATTATCCGGTGCTTGTAATTGCGAAGGAAGGATGGAATCCGGGAGTTGTCGGTATCGTTGCTAGTAAGCTCGTGGAGAAATATTACCGTCCAACCATCATATTGAGTATAGACCGTGAAAAAGGGACGGCGAAGGGTTCAGCCCGAAGCATCCCCGGATTTGATCTCTTTCAGAATCTATCAGTCAATCGGGAGCTTCTCCCTCATTTTGGCGGGCATCCAATGGCAGCTGGGATGACGCTCCGTATAGAGGATGTGGAGGAGCTTCGCTCACGACTTTGCAGACAGGCGCATGATATCCTTTCGGAGAAGGATTTTCAGCCGGTGACAGAAATCGATGGAGTGGTCTCCATTGAGGAGGTCTCGCTGACGCTGATAGGACAAATGGCCAGTCTTGCGCCTTATGGCATGCATAATCCGAAACCGCGCATCCTCATTGAGGGAGCGAGCGTGGCGAGTGTGAAAAAAATTGGTGCGGATAAAACGCATTTAAAGCTTGCACTTGAAGAAAATGGTGTACAATTAGATAGTATCGGCTTCGGCCTTGGGGAGATTTGTGACCATTTATCCCCCTATGCGAAGGTATCAGCCATTGGTGAACTGGCGGTTAATGAGTGGAATAATATAAAGAAGCCGCAGCTATTCCTGCAGGATCTTTCCGTTGCCGAGTGGCAGATGTTTGATTGCCGAGGCAATGCAAACTCAGGCATTAAGCCCGCGTCCATTCCAGAAAAACGCAAGATCATTCTCTTCCGCAAGGAGAGCATGACTTTACTTGCAAATGAGAATGACGGCATTTTCATCGATACCGTTGAATCTGCAAAGGCAGAGGAGCTTGACGGGTTGAATGTCGCCCTTTTGGACCTTCCAAATGAAAAGGGCATGATTGAAGCTCTCCTTGAGGGGAAAACTCCGGCTAGGATGTACCTTTATTTCCGAAACAGCGGGGATGATTATTTCAAGGCATTCCCGACGAGAGATCAATTTAAATGGTATTATGCGATGCTGCTCAAAAAAGGGCCAATGGATTACAAGGATATGTCTGAGAAGATTATGCACTTCAAAGGCTGGCCGAAAGATACGATTGATTTCATGACAAAGGTGTTTTTTGAGCTGGAATTTGTTACAATAAGAAACGGACTTATTAGTTTAGAGAAGAATAACCCGAAGAGGGATCTGACAGAGTCCGAAACTTATCAAGCACGAAAAGCACGAATGGAATTAGAACAGGAATTATTGTATGCCCCATCCAATCAACTATACCAATACTTCAACCAGCAGATTGGATTTCGTGATGATTACAAGGAGGAAACAAAGCAATGGATTTAAAGAACTATATAGAAATCGTAGAGGACTGGCCAAAACCAGGTATTAAATTTAAGGATATTACTCCTCTTATGGCAAACGGCACCGCCTATAAAGAGGCGACAGATAAGATTGTCGAATATGCCAAAGAAAAAGAAATCGATATTATTGTTGGGCCGGAAGCTCGCGGATTCATCATCGGATGCCCGGTTGCTTACGCAATGGGGATTGGCTTTGCTCCTGTACGGAAGGAAGGAAAGCTTCCAAGGGAAACAATTAAAGTTCAATATGGATTGGAGTATGGGAGTGATGTCCTTACTCTTCATAAAGATGCTATTAAACCTGGACAGCGTGTACTCATCACGGATGACCTTCTGGCGACAGGCGGTACGATGGATGCGACAATCAAGCTTGTTGAACAGCTTGGTGGAGTCGTAGCAGGGCTCGCGTTCCTAGTTGAGTTGTCATATCTTGAGGGCCGTGAAAAACTTAAAGGCTATGATATCCTCACATTAATGGAATATTAAGCATATATTAACAGGCGTTCTCGCGATAGAACGCCTTTTCTCATAGAGAAAGCGGTTTATTGACGAAACTATTGTCTTAATTGCATTCGTTACTTTACAAGAAAACTTTTTTTGAAGATAATAGATACAATCCTCATTTTTAATGCAAAAACCTGAAAAGGTTTTTTTATATAGAAAGAAAAGGCAAAAACGTGGAAATACGGAGTAAAAGGTGATCTCATGGCAAATGAACAAATATATACGGCTGAGCAAGTATTTGACAAAGCAAGCAACTATATGACCGAAGAAGAAGTGGCTTTTTTAGAGAAAGCTTACGAATTCGCAAAGGAAGCTCATAAGGAACAGTTCCGTAAATCGGGAGAGCCTTATATTATTCATCCTGTGCAGGTGGCAGCGATTCTTGCGGACCTTCAAATGGACACATTCACGGTCGCAGGCGGCTTCTTGCATGATGTCGTGGAAGACACGGATGTGACGCTTGAGGACATCACGCGCATCTTTAATGAGGATGTGGCCCTTCTCGTCGATGGAGTGACAAAGCTCGGTAAGATTAAGTACAAATCAAAAGAAGAGCAGCAGGCGGAAAATCACAGGAAAATGTTTATTGCCATGGCGAAGGACATTCGTGTCATCATGATTAAGCTTGCTGACAGGCTACATAATATGCGGACATTAAAGCATCTGCCTGTTGAGAAGCAACGCCGTATTGCCAATGAAACATTAGAGATTTTTGCTCCGCTTGCCCATCGTCTCGGAATCTCCACGATTAAATGGGAGCTAGAGGATACTGCTCTGCGCTATTTAAACCCTCAGCAGTATTATCGAATCGTTAATCTGATGAAGAAAAAGCGCGCTGAGCGTGAAGAGTATTTGGCTGATGTCATTTCTGAAATGAAAAATAAGCTCGGAGAAGTATCAATCCATGCAGATATTTTCGGCAGACCGAAGCATATTTATAGCATCTATCGGAAAATGGTCCTTCAAAAGAAGCAATTTGAGGAAATTTATGACCTGCTTGCTGTTCGGGTAATCGTGAACAGCATTAAGGATTGTTACGCGGTTCTCGGTATTATCCATACATGCTGGAAGCCGATGCCGGGACGTTTCAAAGACTATATTGCCATGCCGAAAGCCAATATGTACCAGTCTCTCCATACGACCATTATCGGACCTAAGGGTGAGCCGCTCGAAGTGCAAATCAGAACGGTTGAGATGCACCGGACAGCGGAATTTGGGATTGCTGCCCATTGGGCTTATAAAGAGGGTAAGGACCTTACCTCTACACAGAGAATGGATAAGAAGCTCGACTGGTTTAGGCAAATCGTTGAATTCCAGGACGTATCGACTAATGCTGAGGAATTCATGGAATCCCTTAAGCTTGATTTATTTGCCGATATGGTTTTTGTATTCACGCCAAAAGGGGATGTATTTGAGCTTCCAATCGGGTCAGTGCCAATTGATTTCGCTTATCGAATTCACTCGGAAATCGGCAACCAGACGATTGGCGCGAAGGTCAACGGCAAGATGGTGACCCTTGATTATGTTTTGAAAACAGGAGATATCATCGAGATTTTAACGTCTAAGCATTCATATGGACCAAGCCAAGATTGGCTGAAGCTTGCGAAGACATCACAGGCAAGGAATAAAATACGCCAATTCTTCAAGAAGCAGCGACGCGAGGAAAATATCGAAAAAGGCAAGGAGCTGGTTGAGAAAGAACTGAAGGCTCTGGACTTTGATATAAAGGATGTTTACACTCCTGAAAATCTGCAAAAGGTAGCGGAGAAATTCAACTTCGCCAATGAAGAAGATATGTATGCTGCAGTTGGCTATAATGGAATCACCGCTGCGCAAATCGCAACCAGACTTACGGATAAGCTCCGCAAAAAGAGGGAGAAGGAGCAAGAGGTCAGCCTGCTTGATGCAGTGAGCGAGCTTCGTATGATTCCGACAACGAAGAAGAAGGATTCCGGCGTCCGGGTGAAGGGCATCGATAATATGCTTATCCGCCTTTCACGCTGCTGCAACCCAGTGCCTGGAGATGAGATTGTTGGCTATATCACAAAAGGGCGTGGGGTCTCAGTCCACCGCGCGGACTGCATCAATGTGCTGGATGAAGACAGCAAGGAGAGAATCATCCCGGTTGAGTGGGAAAGCAGCATGTCAGACCGTAAAGAATATAATGTGGACATTGAAATCAGCGGGTTCGATCGCAACGGTCTCTTAAATGAAGTGCTTCAGGCTGTCAGTGAGACGAAAACAAACATCACCGCTGTTTCCGGACGTACAGACCGCAACAAAAGCGCGGCGATTACCATGTCGATTTCTATCTATAATGTGTCTCACTTACAGAAGGTCGTCGATCGAATTAAGCAAATTCCGGATATTTATTCCGTAAGAAGGCTGATGAGTTAGGAGTTTTGATACATGAAAGTCGTTTTGCAGCGCTCGAAGGAAGCTTCAGTAACAGTTTCCGGCAAAGTTGTCGGCGAGATCTCACATGGGTTTGTCCTCTTGGTTGGAGTCACTCATGAGGACACCTTGGATGATTGCCGCTATCTAGCTGATAAAATCGTACATTTACGCGTTTTTGAAGATGAGGATGGTAAGATGAATCATTCTCTTCTAGACGTGAAGGGTGAAATTTTGTCTGTTTCGCAATTTACGCTGTATGGGGACTGCCGTAAAGGCCGCCGCCCTAATTTCATGGCTGCCGCGAAACCCGATATCGCGGAAGAGCTGTACGATTATTTCAATGAATGTTTAAGAGAGAAAGGCGTATCGGTCGCAACAGGCTCCTTTGGAGCCATGATGGATGTTGCGCTCATCAATGATGGACCCGTAACCCTAATTTTGGAGAGCAAATAAAAAGGAGCAAAGGCAATTAAGCCTTTGCTTCTTTTATTTTGAATTCAAAAAGCTCTTGAGTCCGTTTAATAGCCCGTCTGTGACTGTTTCTTGGTAACGGGAGGTGTGAAGGAGCGATTCTTCGCTCGGATTGCTGATATAGCCTAATTCCACAAGAACGGCTGGCTGCTTGTTTTCGCGCAGGACACGAAGGCTCGCTTGCCTGATTCCCCTGTTTGTTATAGGGTTGTTTTTCAGCAGATGACGCTGGATATGTGAAGCAAGCTCTTGCTGTTGATCCTGTGTGTAATATGTCGTAACCCCTCCAGCTCCCGTATCGGTTGTGCTGTCATAATGGATGCTAATAAAAGCATCGGCCGACTGCTGGTTGGACATGAGCGCCCGGTCGCTTAAGGTGATATATTGATCCCTGGTGCGCGTAAGCAAAACGCTGGCGCCTTCCTGTTTTAATTTTGATGAGAGCAGGAGGGCTGTGCGAAGGGTCAGCTGCTTTTCGAAATGTCCGCTTGTGCCGATGGCACCGCTGTCCGTGCCGCCGTGTCCGGCATCGAGAACAATCAATTTCCCCGCTAATGTACCGCCCTCATTAAATGCCGGTTGAACATCGGATTCCTCCGGGGTTAGGAGCCAGCCGGCAATATAGCCGGTGCTGCCATCAGGCATCTGAATGAGAGCCCAATCATCCTCCATGCCGATAAATGGATAGGATTCCCCCTTGGAGGCAAGCTTGGCGATTGGGTAATCCGTTCCTGGGCCGGTTCGTATATTGATTCTGTCTTGCGAGATAGTGATGCGTTCGCCTTTTTCCTTTTTTACATCCTTGTTTGTCTGCTCTTCTAATGGCTTAGCGTACCATGAGGCGATCCAGCCTTTTTGCCCATCCTCAAGCTTAATCTCATACCATCTGTCATCTTGACTTACAACCTCAAATGTATTTCCTTTCTTTACAGAGCCAATTACGCTGGCGCCTGCTTTGGCAGAGGAGCGGACATTTAAGGAGGAAGCGGTAATCTCGATATTTAGCTGCTTAGCAGATGAATGATTTCTTTTTTCTGTAATATAGTGACTGCTAACCCAATAGGATTGCCCCTTATACTGAATGTTTGTCCATCCGTTTTCCTCTTTTATGATTTCTGCAGAGGTGCCTTTTTTGATTTTCCCGAGAATTTCAGCGTTTACGGAAGGCGCGCTTCTAAGATGAACTGAGTCAGCGGTGATTCTGCCGTCAGAGAGGTCTTGGGAGTTTGACCGGATATACTTCTCAGAAATAAACCCATCCCCAGAGGTCGTTTTGATTTCAATCCATGAGCCTGACTGACCGATGATCTCCACCTCTGTGTCCTTTTGGAGAATGCTGACAACAGGATAATTGGTTCCAGGACCTTTGCGAACCCTGAGTCCGTCCGCTGTCGTATATCCAGCAGATGGGGCAATACCTTTCTTGTCGCCGCTGTCTTTTTCTGAGGAAACAAGCCATTCTGCGACCCATCCTTCCTTCTTATCATTTACCTGGATCTTAATCCATTCTCCCTCCCGGCTGATAATCTTAAAACGGTCACCTTCCTCTACTTTGGCAATGATGGGATAGTTAAGTCCTGCCCCTTCACGAACATTGGTGAGCCCCTCTTCTATGATGACTTCATCCGAATCAGCGTGTAGTGTCGGAGTGAAAATGGATTGTGACAAGATAAAGGCCAAGGCCAACAGCCCCGTCTTGCGTTTCATCTTTTTCATCTGCGGTCATCCTCTCTTTTTGGTTTACTTGATTTCAGTCGTATATAAGAAATAGTCATTTTCTTAAAATCGTTTGAAAGGTTCACTGGCTTTTCGGGAATACTGACTCTAAAGCTGCGAAAAATTGATATAACGATTAAGGAGTGCGTATAGATGACAAGACATAGCGATAAAGCCTTTTTGGCGCAACAAGTGGATAATCAGCTCTTTGGTGTGGATTTTCATGATTTTCTGGTGAAGGAACAGCATAATTCCATGGTTGAGCTTGCTTCTGAATTTGGATTATCAGTCCGTGATGTAAAACATTTAAAAAAGAAATTAGGACGCTCTAAAGGTTGACAAAGGAACGTTTCCTTCGTAATATTAATTAAATAAAAATACATATTTCATAAATTCCAATGATGGTGAAGAGTAATTTTGATCCCACATGAAAAGAGAGGAAACGTCCTGGCTGAAAACGTTTCTGCATGTGCCTTAATGAACGAACACACCGTAGGATTCTCCCTGAAAAATCTCGCATCTAGTAGGGGCTGAACGTTCACAGGCGTTAACTGTTAAAGTGGGGAGACGTTTTTTTAGGTCTCCAACTAGGGTGGCACCGCGGGTAACAACTCCCGTCCCTTGCAATTAGCATGGGATGGGAGTTGTTTTTATTTTACCTAAAAATACCTTTTCATTCCATTGGGGAATTAGGATATAGAGCAAATTAAGGAGGAAGTTTCAGATGGCTGTTCAAATTCCAAGAGGAACTCAGGATATTCTTCCTGGCGAATCAGAAAAATGGCAGTATATTGAACGGGTTGCGAAGGACCTATGTGACCTGTATCAATACGAAGAAATACGCACACCAATCTTTGAAAGCACAGAGCTTTTTGAAAAAGGTGTAGGGGATACAACGGACATCGTCCAAAAAGAGATGTACACATTCACCGATAAAGGCAATAGAAGCTTGACTCTTCGCCCTGAAGGAACAGCAGCAGTCGTTCGTTCCTTTGTCGGAAATAAAATGCACGGAAATGCGGTTCAGCCGGTTAAGCTCTATTACAATGGACCGATGTTCCGTTACGAGCGCCCGCAGGCTGGCCGTTTCCGCCAGTTTGTCCAATTTGGCGTTGAGGCGCTCGGAAGCTCAGATCCGGCAATCGATGCAGAAGTCATCTCACTTGCGATGAATATCTATAAAAAAGTCGGCTTAAAGAATACGAAGCTTATCATCAACAGCCTTGGTGATAAAGAAAGCCGCACCAAGCACAGAGAGGCATTGATCAAGCATTTTGAACCGCGTATCGGCGAGTTCTGCTCCAATTGCAAAAGCCGCTTAGAGCGCAATCCCCTTCGTATCCTTGATTGCAAGGAGGACCGTAATCACGAGCTGATGAATACAGCGCCGGCAATCATTGATTACTTGAATGAGGAATCCTTGGACTATTTCAAAAAGGTCACTTCTTACTTAGATGGAATCGGAATAGCCTATACCGTGGATCCGAAATTGGTTCGCGGGTTGGATTATTATAACCATACGGCTTTTGAAATCATGCTTGATTCAGAAGGATTTGGCGCCATTACGACCCTTTGCGGCGGCGGCCGGTACAATGGATTGGTCCAAGATATGGGCGGTCCTGAAACACCGGGCATCGGATTCGCATTCAGCATCGAACGCCTGCTGTCAGCGCTTGAGGCAGAAAAAATCGAGTTGCCGATTGAGAAAAAAGTTGATTGCTTCATCGTCTCTCTTGGAGAAGCGGCACAGGATTATTCGGTAAAGCTTGTCAATGATCTTCGTTTAAATGGGATTTCTGCTGAGAAAGACTATTCGGGCCGGAAGGCAAAAGGTCAGTTCAAAGCGGCCGATCGTGTACATGCGAGATATGTGGCAGTCCTTGGTGAAGATGAATTGAAAGAAAATCAAATTGCGCTAAAAGATATGGAAACTGGAGAGCAGCAAACCATTGCGCTACCTGACCTTGTTACAGTATTACAATCTAAACTTGGCAGTATTTGAGGAGGAAGTAGGATGTTTGGGAGAACATATTTTTGTGGTGAAGTACCAGAGAAAGCGATAGGAGAAACAATCACAATTAAAGGATGGGTACAAAAGCGAAGAGATCTTGGCGGTCTAATCTTCATCGATCTTCGTGACCGGACAGGGATTGTCCAAGTTGTATTTAATCCTGATGCCTCACCGGAAGCGCTCGGCACAGCGGAAAAAATCAGAAGTGAATATGTACTTAGCGTAACTGGGAAAGTCATTGCCCGTGAGGGAGGCACCGTCAACAAAAACTTGAAGACAGGTTCTATTGAGATCCTTGCTTCTGAGGTGACGATTCTAAATGAAGCCAAGACACCTCCTTTTACCATTACGGATAATACAGATGCATCAGAGGATATCCGTTTAGCCTACCGTTATTTAGATTTGCGCCGTCCTGCTATGTTTGAAACATTCAAGATGAGACATCAAACAACGAAGGCGATTCGCAATTTCCTTGACTCCGAAGGATTCCTGGACATCGAGACGCCAATCTTAACAAAGAGTACGCCGGAGGGAGCGCGTGACTATTTAGTCCCAAGCCGTGTGCATGAAGGAGAATTCTATGCATTGCCTCAATCTCCGCAAATCTTTAAGCAATTGCTGATGGTTTCAGGCTTTGAACGTTATTATCAAATCGCCCGCTGCTTCCGTGACGAAGACTTGCGTGCCGATCGCCAGCCGGAATTCACACAAATTGATATCGAAACAAGCTTCATGAGCCAAGAGGATATCATGAGCATGACCGAGCGCATGATGCAGAAGGTCATGAAGGAAGTAAAAGGAATAGAGATTTCTCTTCCGCTTCCACGCTTGACGTATAAGGATGCAATGGGCAGATATGGCTCTGATAAACCTGATACTCGTTTCGGCATGGAACTGATTGACTTAAGCGAAGTAGTGAAGGATTCTGGATTTAAGGTATTCGCTTCAGCAGTCGCGAACGGCGGCGAAGTTAAAGCCCTAAATATTAAAGGTGCTGCAGCGAATTATTCCAGAAAAGACATCGATGCTTTAGGTGAATTCGCAGGCCGCTACGGAGCAAAAGGTCTTGCTTGGATGAAGATGGAGGAAGAAGGCTTAAAAGGCCCAATCGCGAAATTCTTCCAAGATGAAGAAGGCGAAGCGTTGATTGAGGCAACCGAAGCGCAGAGTGGAGACTTATTAGTCTTTGTGGCTGACAAGAAATCCGTCGTGGCTGATTCCCTTGGCGCGCTTCGCGTGAAGCTTGGTAAAGAGCTGAAGCTGATTGATGAGAGCAAATTCAACTTCCTGTGGGTGACGGACTGGCCATTATTCGAATATGATGAGGAAGAAGGCAGATACTATGCCGCCCATCATCCATTCACAATGCCTGTGCGTGAGGACTTGGCCATGCTTGATGAAAATCCTATCGAAGTCAAAGCACAAGCCTATGACCTTGTACTAAATGGATATGAGCTTGGCGGAGGAAGCCTGCGTATTTTCGAGCGTGATATTCAAGAAAGAATGTTTGAAGCACTTGGATTTACGAAAGAAGAAGCAAACGAACAATTCGGATTCCTTATGGAAGCATTCGAATATGGTACGCCTCCACACGGTGGAATCGCCCTTGGACTCGATCGTTTAGTCATGCTTCTTTCTGGCAGCACGAATCTTCGTGATACCATTGCCTTCCCGAAAACGGCAAGCGCGAGCTGCATGCTGACAAAAGCGCCTGGCGAAGTATCAGATAGCCAGCTTGAAGAACTTAGTCTAAAGGTCACGAAAAAGGAAAGTACCTTGAAAAAATGAGATAATTCTGATAAGATATAAATCAAATGACGTCCTGAAGTGTACGTTATGCAACCTTATTGTTTTGACCGAACATTTCTTTTAACGGGAGTCCGGCGTTTACCGTTTGCACAAATGCCTTGTCTGAGGGGACTTGTAACAGAACGGAACAGGACACCCACCTGCCGAGGGCGGGCCAAAGCATCAGGCATCAAACGGCACATGTCGGGACGTCTGTACATACGTTTTTACGGTTTTCCGCCTTGCATTTGTGCAGGGCGGATTTTTTTATTATCTATATCATTTAAACGTATCTGTAATATATGATATGATTTTATCTGGTTTACATGGCTTTACTGACCGTTTGAATGAAATAGAATGTTTAGAATTGGATTACAAGGAAAATAACAAAAGAAATTAACTTATATTGGAGTGTTTGAATTTATGCTGCATCAATTTTCCCGAAATGAGCTTGCCATTGGTAAAGACGGGCTTGAAACATTGAAGAATACCTCTGTCGCCATTCTTGGAATCGGAGGAGTTGGATCGTTTGCGGTTGAAGCTTTGGCGCGCTCCGGAGTGGGGCGCCTAATCCTGGTGGATAAGGATGATATTGATATTACCAATGTCAATCGTCAAATCCATGCCCTGTTATCGACGGTCGGACAGCAAAAGGTCGATGCGATGAAAACACGCATCCTGGAAATAAATCCGGATTGTGATGTCGTTGCCTTGAAGATGTTTTATACAGAGGAAACCTATGAGGAATTCTTTGCACAGAAGCCGGACTTTGTCATCGATGCTTCTGACACGATCATTTACAAAATCCATTTAATGAAGGAATGTTTGCAGCGCGGAATTCCGATGATCTCCAGCATGGGAGCGGCTAACAAGATGGACCCGACAAGATTTAAAATCGCGGATATCTCTAAAACTCATACAGACCCGCTGGCAAAGGTCATCCGCACAAAGCTGAGAAAAGAAGGTATTCATAAAGGAATCCCCGTTATTTTCTCAGATGAGAGCCCCATCGTGCCAAAGATGGAAGTGACAAAAGAGGTCGGCAATCAAGAGGCGGACATACGCAAAGCGAAATTCCCGCCATCCTCCAATGCCTTTGTTCCATCGGCAGCCGGATTAATTGCGGCGAGCTGGGTGGTTAAAGAAGCCTTGAAAGATATCAAATTAACTCGCGTAAATGATTAATTTAACGAGCGAAATCAAAAAGCCCAGGCAAATAGGCCGGGCTTTTTGATTTGGCTGGAGCTTGTTACTTTAATAAAAAATTAGTGTATTATTATCCTAAAAGTATCCCATTAATCCTTCTTCCCATTGGAAATCAATTGAGTTGAGCGGGTAAAATGGGTAAATTTAAAAAGCTCTTAATTGTGAGACAATCAAACTTATCCAGGAGGAATTCATATTGAATCTATTAGTTGTTAAAGCCAATAATCGTCCAGATGGAATATCAACAAAAATGTATGAGACATACATAGCAGAGGCAAAGAAACAGGGACTAAATGTTACGACCTTTGATGTATTTGCAGAAGATATGCCATACTTTGGCCAAGATTTATTCAATGCCCTTGGCAAGCTGCAAAATAAAGCGGAATTGACGGAGGCAGAAGCAAGGCTATTAGCTGCAAAACAAAAAGCGAAAGATGCAGTTGCGGCAGCAGATATCATCGTATTTGCCTTCCCTTTATGGAACTTGACGATTCCAGCGCCACTACACACATTCTTTGATTATATTTTCGAAGCGGGCTTCTCGTTCCGCTATAATGAGAAAGGCCAGCTTGAGGGTCTAATGAGCGATAAAAAAGCCATCATCCTATGTGCAAGAGGCGGCGTTTACTCAACGCCTGAAATGGAGCCTCTTGAAATGGCTGCAAATTATGTACGTCATGCAATCGGTATGTTCGGCATGCAGGTGGTGGATGAGATCATCATTGAGGGTCATAACGCTAATCCTGCAAAAGCGGAGGAAATCGTTGCTGCAGGTTTAGAAAAAGTGAAGGCATCTGTTTATAAATTTTACCAATTTGCCTAAAAGGAGCTGTCCCGAATAGTCGGATTGTCCGACTTGCCGGGGCAGTTTTTTTGAAGGCAGATTAATGCTTTATATTTGCCGTCCCTTCAAAAGTCCAATATGATGAAATTATAGTCAGAAAGTATGAAGTATATTTCTTGAAGGAAGCAGGGGATTTCTTATGAAAAATGTATATGTTATCACCGGCGGAACCGGCGGTATGGGGAAAGCTGCAGCAGAGCTTGTAGGAAAAAAGGGCATCGTGCTATTGGCAGATATTTCA
>CAJGCH010000002.1 GCA_904501845.1 uncultured Bacillaceae bacterium
GACTCCAGATCCAGAGCGTGTGTCTGCTGCTTGGAAGGTGATCGTTTTTGTCTCATCTTCATATTTCAGTTTTGAGACGGTTGGTGCTGTATTATCTACGAGAACAGGCATTTTGAATACTTGCGGCTGTTTGCCTTCATAGTCAATAGTTGATTTAACTTGATAGTAATACAAGCCTTCGGTGACCAGTTTGTTATTGGCCTTTCCATCCCACTTTGTCATGGCTTGGTTAAAGGAAACAGGAACAGGAGAAGAGGCATAGTAATTCTTCCGTTGATACTTGTCTGTGAATAATTTCCGCAGCACTTTGCCTTTGGAATCCACGATAGAGTACTCCACTGTTTTGGCGTTGCGCAAGAAGGATAGGGCAGGTGCTGCTGTATCATATACACCATCTGCATTTGGCGAGAAGGCGATTTTCTCCGGATTCAATGTGTCATTGAATGGGTCAACTCCGTAATACTCGCCGGTCACAGGATCAGCCATACCGGTAGCTCCATAGAAGGAATCCGGTTCATTTGGCATGGGATCGATGATATTGGCTTTATTCCAATCTCCCTTAAAGCCGACAAATGGAACAGATAGCGTCGGCAAGGAATCTTCCTTGTTCTTCGCTTTTAAGAAGACAAAGCCTTCCGTGAAGTACCCATTTTTGAATGCCTTCTCAAGATCTGATTTGGCATTTTTTAAATTGATGGTAATAGTGAAGTCCTTTGATTTCCCTGCTTTAATGGTTAATGTCTTATCAGACGTGACAACTGCTTTTGCGATTTCTTGAGGTGTTAAATCATTGAAGAGTGCGCCGCCTGATTCATAGAGGGCATCTGTCAATACGCTCGTGTCGACCGTATAGGTCGCATCCTTTTTGCTGAAGTTGGTCGCTGTTAGTGTGAAGGAGAATTGGTCCTTCGTGATTTCCTTTAAGGTGACTTTTCCTACGTCCGTACCCTTTTGGACAACATAGACTGGAGTATGGATGGCTGAGTTTAGCTGCATCACGCCTGCACCTTGTCTGCGCGGTGAATAATAGGTCTTGCCTTCTGGGTCCTTGATGGTTGCTGATGTGTTCATTAATAAAGTTTTCGCGCGCTGAACCTTATCTTTGCCAGTTAGCTTAGGGAAGATTTCTTCTACATATTGAAGGACTAATGCTGAACCGCCGGAAACATGCGGGGCGGCCATGGACGTTCCGCTCATAACACCGTATTTATCATTATTTAGGGTGGAATAAATCTTCCCGCCTGGTGCCGTGATCTCAGGCTTGAAATCAAGGTTAGGCGTTACACCCCAAGAAGTGAAGGTGGATAGGTGGCCTGCTGACGTGTTTTCCAGCTGAATCATGTCCCCGGTGAATTGGACTGTTCCAGTGCCGCCTGCTTCAATTATTTTCTCTTCAAATTTTGTTCCATCGCTCACGCGTAAGGAAACGAGCGGGATTGTTGGGTTGTTTAAGGCCATGCTGACGAAGTCGCCGTGAGCAGCTGTTCCTCTTACGATGATACCGCTCGCTCCAGCACTCTCCGCTTGCTTCTGGATCTCTCCGTAATTTGGGTTTGCTGCGCTTCGGACGGCAAACACAATCTTGCCTGTAACGTCCTTGCCCTCATATTTATCTGGGGCACCATCTCCGACATAAACGACTTCCTGTTCAGCTTTTTTGAAAACATCAAGCGGGATAGGGGAGGCCTGTGTTTTATATCCTGCCTCATATGGGACACCGCCGATTGTGAAGATGAACTTATCGACAAGGACATGCGTGTTTTCAAGTGATGCAACAGAAAGGGAATCCTTCGACAGACTTGGCGCACCGACTAAGCCGATATCCGGGTTAGAGGCGAGCGGGTCATGGTACCCATCTGAGAACTGGGCAGAGTTCCCGGCAGAGATGGACATGAGGACACCATTCTGTACGGCTCTTTCAATTGCCTTTTGCTCAGGTTCTTCCGGGTTTTGGAAGGCACCTGTTGAACCTAGGCTCATATTGATGACATCGGCGCCAAGCAAGATGGCATCATCAATCGCCTTAATGTAGATATCTCCCCAAGTAGACGGCATGGCTGCGTCATTTCCGAAAACTTTCAGCGCCAATAATTGTGTTTCAGGAGCAATTCCCTTGATGCCGCCTGTTTCCTTTTGGCCATTAGCGCCAACCGTTCCGCCGACATGCATCCCATGCATAGATGCATCTGGACCGAGGTCGAGGATTTCTTGGTTTTTGTCATAATAATTGTAGCCATATGGAACCTTGACTGTGTGGTATTTGCCTGGAAGCTTGTTCGTGGAGATAGATGCTTTCACATCATTTTCAGATAGTTTAGCTGATTCTTCGTCGGTAAGGACCATATCCTTATGACTTGGGTCAATTCCGGTATCAACGACGCCGACAACCGTGCCGGTACCATCATATCCTTCTACCCAGGTCTCTTCAGCTTGGACAATATCTCCGCTTGAAACCATATCCGGTTTCGCTTTTGGACGTTCATATTCATTAGCGATGGAAACGGATGATACATTGGACAGGCTTTCGATATCTGGAATGTCAGAAACCTTTACCTCTCCGCTGACACCGTTAGCAACGACTGTGAAGGAATTTTCTACGGTGAATTTAATGTTCTTTTTCTTGATGGAGGAGAGAAGGCTTGATTGCTCCTCTTTCACAGGAGATTGCAGAGCGTTTTGCTTAGATTTGGATAATTCCTTGAAAAGGACACCCTGCTCTGTCGCGTATTCGATTGCTGGTGTTCCTTCTAGTTCAATGATGACTCGAACCTTTTCATTTGGATCATCAAATTGGCTTAAATCTAGCTTCGTTTTTGCTTTGCCGTCAAGAGAGCCGGAGCTTTTTTGATTATCTGTATTGGCGCTCGCACCCCCAAGACCAAACAATAGATTCGAGAGTAATAGAATAACCGCTAAAAGAATAGCTGATCCTTGTTTGAACATGTTTTTCAATCCGATTTCCTCCTCTTTAGTGTTGATAGATAAAAGAATATGAGCCTCCTTTTCATAGGTATGTAGTTGGAGTCATAGGACTACCAATATGTTAAATTTACCATTTTGATTCTTATATATAAAGTAAAATTTGTAAATATTTAGTATATTAAGAATTTTGGTGGGGAAGCATGTGGTTCCTTTATTCCTTTTGGCACGTAAAAGTCTCAGAACTTTCTCAGTCTCGAGACCTAGTTAAAAATCAAGCTCAAGGTCGTTATCTGAAAAAGGGAATCCAGCTAAACTTGAACTATAAGGAGGGAAATAAAATGAAAAATATCGGAATACTCATCATAGCGCTTATCGCCGGCTTTATTGTCATCGGCAATTTAGGGTCAATCCTCATCTTGGCGATTTCAGTGGGGGCGCTCTATTTGGTCTCTAAGCAGTATTTAAAGGCTGTGACTCAAAACGAAAAGATCATTTGGGGCATCATCGGGCTCATTATCTTGATTGCTGCCATTAGCAATTTGCCGGCATTCATTGGTCTAGCCGCCATGGTTCTGCTCTATTATTTCTATAAGAATTATAAGGAAGAGAAGAAGGAGAAGGTGAGCTATGAAGACCCGTTTAAGAAGTTCGAGAAAGAATGGGAAGAATTAAGCAAAAAATAAGAAGAGGAGTGCTGGATGCTATGACAGATTTGTTCACGAAATTAAAGAGGACATTGGAAGCGGATTTATACGCAGTAATGGAAACAAAGGATAAGAAGCATCCTTTGTTTAAGCTGAATCAATATTTGCGGGAATCAGAGATTGAGGTCAGGCAAGTGCAGCGGTTGATGGAGCGGCAGTATCGTTTGAAGGAGGAAGTAAAACGCGAGCATCAGACAGCCCTTGAGATGGCGCAAAAACGCAAAGGTCAAGCCGAGATTGCAGGCAGTACAGAGGGGGCTCGGGAGCTTTATGAGTATGCGGTTCGTGAACAGACGATTTATGAGGACCGGGCATCACGCCTTGAGCATATGCTTGTGCAAATCGATCTTGACCTCAAACAGCTTGAAGATAAATTCACCACAATGAAGCAGAGCTTGAAGGATATGCATATTAAACGGCTTGAATTAATGGGGCAGGATAATTTGGCCAAGGTGCATGGGAAGATGGAAGAACTGCTTGAAAAGGGAAGGGTTCCTAATGGAAAAAGGAAATCTTCAGACAGAGACAGTGATGCCTTGGACATGCGGGTTAGGGCAAACCATTATGGAATGATCATGGATACACGTCTTGCTGCCATGGAGAAAGAGGCGAAAAAAGAGTAAGGAATTAGGCTGGAAAGATGGTATGCTAATAGATAGGGCGCAGGTTTTGTTACTTGTGCCTTATCGGACTTTTTGGTAGGGGGCAATAATATGTCAGGGTCTAAGGAACAATCACAATTAAAGCTCATATTAGTTGGCATATTGATTGCAGGCTTGTTCGAAATTATTTTCATCCGCTTCGATGAGCTGCTTTTTAGTGGAATTGTTGCTCTAGTATGCCTGTATTATGGATATAAGAAATACGCTACCTTGACTGGAAAGATTGTTTTATGGGTTGGTATTTTCTATGCAATATCCGGGCTGATCGGCTTATTCGTCGTGCGTGCTATTATTTTTATTTTTTTACTATTTTTTCTTCTCCATTACTTGCAAAAAAGACGAAAGCCTGCTGAGATTACACCTTCCTTTAAAGGATATGAGGAAACAAATCTTGTGACGGTTCATGGGCTGGTTTCAAGCCGCTTATTTGGAAATCAATCCACACCTGAAGAGATTTATGAGTGGGATGATATCAATGTGGCAGTTGGATTTGGGGATGTGGTGATTGATTTAAGCAATACAGTACTCCCGAAAGAAGAATCCATCATTGCCATTCGCAATATTGCTGGGAATGTGGAGATCCTTATTCCGCATGATATTAGCATAAAGCTCTCCCATACGGCACTATATGGGTCCGTACGCTTATTTGACCAAGAAAAGCGGGATATCCGTAATCAGCAGATTGCCTATAAGACGGAGGGATATGAGGAATCGAGCAGCCGCATCAAAATCGTGACCTCTATCGGTGCAGGAAGCATCGTGGTGAGGCGGGTATGAGCATTATTAAACGCCAGATTCTTATCTGTCTGACCATTTCCGTTATCGTCGTGATTGTTGTGGCCGGGACTTATTATTATGTGTTCAAACCATCTGACTGGCAGCCTTTTTACGAGAAAGAGATTTATCATATTCCATTCATTTTGTTTGTCCCGAGTGCTGCCATTGTGATTGGATTATTATTCGGGATTGGAAGCGGATCTTTTTATAGAGGTGAGATCAAGAGTCTTGATGAATCAATCTATAAGGTGAAAAAAGGAGAGAGCATCGAGCAGGGGAGGGAATTGCGGATTACGGATATCCAGGAAGCTGCGGAGAAATTACTCGATGTGCAGAACGCCATGCTCGAGCAGGTAAGACGGACGCAGCTCCTCGCCACTGAGAAGACCCAGGAGCAGGAAAAGCTCGTTCAAAGCATGGTGAAGGAGGAGCGGAACAGGCTGGCAAGGGAATTGCATGATTCCGTCAGCCAGCAGCTTTTTGCGGCCTCAATGCTCATCTCTGCGATTAATGAGACCCCTGATGCACCTCATGAATGGCAGACAAAGCAATTGAAGCTTACCGAGGGAATGATTCAGCAGTCCCAGCTTGAAATGCGTGCCCTTCTTCTTCACTTGCGCCCAGTACAGCTAAAGGGTAAACGCCTGAAAGAAGGGGTTGATGACCTCTTGCATGAACTGAAGCAAAAGGTTCCGTTTGATGTTCGCTGGAATGTGGATGATTTGCTATTGGAGAAGGGAGTCGAGGATCATCTTTTCCGTATCCTCCAGGAATCGGTCTCGAATACTCTTCGTCACGCGAAGGCAAGCAGGTTGGATATATATATCGTTAAGCATGAGCAATCAGTTATTTTACGGGTCATTGATGATGGCAAGGGCTTTGACACAACGTCGGCAAAATCGGGTTCCTACGGATTGCAAAACATGCGTGAGCGGGCTCTCGAGATTGGCGGTGCCTTCAAGATTATATCTTTTCCAAATCAAGGGACACGTGTGGAAGTGCGGGTTCCAATCGTGAACGTGGGGGATAGCAAATGATAAAGGTAATATTAATAGATGATCATGAAATGGTGAGGATTGGCGTCTCTGCCTATTTGTCCTCCCTTGCGGATATTGATGTGGCAGGTGAGGCAGGAAGCGGCGAGGAAGGTGTTGCCTTGGCGCTTTCCTTGCGGCCGGACATCATCTTGATGGATTTGGTCATGCCAGGCATGGATGGCATCGAGGCAACGAAGCGCATTATTGCTGACTGGCCAGAAGCCAAAATTATCATCGTCACAAGCTTCATAGATGACGAGAAGGTTTATCCTGCGTTAGAGGCAGGCGCCATCAGCTATATGCTTAAGACATCAAAGGCAAGTGAGATTGCTGCATCTATCAGGGATACGTACAATGGCCAAACTGTTCTTGAGCCTGAAGTTACTGATAAATTAATGGCCAAGCTGAGAAAGCCAAAAACACAGGCATTACATGAAGAATTGACGGGCAGGGAAAGGGAGATCCTCCAGCTGATGGCGAAAGGAAAATCGAATCAAGAAATCGCGGATGAATTGTTCATCGCCATCAAAACGGTTAAAACACATGTAAGTAATATCCTGTCCAAATTACAGGTGCAAGACCGGACACAGGCCGTTATATACGCATTTCAGCATCATTTAGTGGAAGTGGAGGAGTAATCCTTCGCTTTTTTGTTTACAAGAGATAGACAATAGCTTCTTCTTAAATAGGCACAAAAGGCTGCCCGCCAAAGCCTTTGGAAACGGACTTTGGCAGGACAGCCTTATTTAATCACGTTTGTGCATGGTGCCTTCGTAATCACGTGTTCTTTCTTTCTGAACGGCTTGTTCCTCAGGCGGCTGGGTATTTCGTTCGAGGTCTTCTGTGTCCTGTCCCATTCCGCGCAGGAAATCGAGTAATAAACCAACGGCGCGATTGACTTCCGGGTCCTTTAGGGTTTTGGCAAAACCGAGATAACTGATTGGCTTTTCCTGTTCTTTGTTCTCGGACATTCGGGCGACACCGGCATTTAATTTTACCACAAATGGCTCAAGCTGCTTGACGTTAATCGTACCTAGGACGCCGACCAATAGCAGCATATTTTTGAGAAGATTCGTTGCTTCCGGATTATCGAGCGCTTTGATGATGGTATGGAGTACCTTATCCCCTTCAGCGAATAAGCTAGTGGCCATTGTGAGTACACCGCGGTTGTTCATCTGCTTCAGCAAATCAATCGTTTCAAGAATGGCATCCTTATTGTCTAAAAGAGCTGTTTCAATTTCGCGCAAATCCTGTGCCCGTTTCTCCTCTTCCGTTAATTCAAGCTTGACGACATTTTTGATTGCCTTAGCCATTTTTCCGCCCCACTTTCGCTAAATCTCCAGGGAAGATGTAATCCTTGCGTGCCCATTTACGCTCAACCTCGACTCCTTTTTGCGGGTTTGGATTACCATTGCGGTGGTTGATGCGCGGAAGCGGGCTGTCGCCATCATAACTGATCACTTCCATCTTCGCCGAAATTTCCTTGTAGGCAGGGGTATCTGTATCCTTATCAGCAAAGCTTGATGTTAATAAATTGATTGCACCGTCGCCAGAGTCATTCAATGGGAGATAGACTTCTTTCCCTTTGACCCGGTCTGTGATGAGGCATTTCACTTTTGCGACCCCATATGGAGAGGTTAAGCGGACAAGTGTACCGTCCTTTAAGCCTCTTTCCTCGGCAAGCTCAGGTGACACCTCAAGGAAGACTTCTGGTGTCTTTGAGGCAATTCCTTTGGATTTATAGGTCATATTGCCTTCATGGAAATGCTCAAGCAAGCGCCCGTTATTGATATGCAAATCATATTCCTCATCAAATTCAAGCGGTTTTGTCCATTCGACCGGGAAGAGTCGGGCTTTGCCATCCGGGAATGGGAATCGGTCCTTGAAAAGAAGCGGTGTATCAGTTCCGTCAGGGGCAACCGGCCATTGCAGGGTGTTATACCCTTCAAGCAAATCATAAGAGACACCAGCATAAAGCGGTGAAAGGGAGGCTGCCTCTGCCATGATTTCACTTGGATGACTATAATTCCAGCCTGCTCCAAGCTTATTGGCTACTTCCATGATGATCTGCCAATCCGGTTTGGAATCGCCGAGCGGCTCCATTGCTTGATACAAGCGCTGGATGCGGCGTTCGGTGTTTGTGAATGTTCCTTCCTTCTCAAGGCTTGGTGCAGCAGGGAGGACAACATCCGCAAATTCGGCTGTTTTGGATAAGAAAATATCCTGGACAACGAAGAAGTCAAGCTTTTCAAAGGCGGCGTGTACATGATTGATGTTGGAATCGACCAATCCCATTTCTTCGCCTTTTAGATACATCGCTTTTAAGGAGCCGGCATGAATGGCTTCAATCATATCATGGTTGTTCAGGCCAGGGCGGTCTGTTAATTCAACACCCCATGTTTTTTCATACTTGGCGCGAACATCAGGGTCTGAAACGAATTCATAGCCAGGGAATCGGTCAGGCATGCTGCCAAAATCACTCGCGCCTTGAACATTATTATGTCCGCGCAGCGGGTAGGAGCCGGCGCCAGGTCGAGCATAATTCCCGGTAATCAGCAATAGGTTAGAGATAGCTGTGCTTGAATCACTTCCGCCAAGATGCTGGGTGATGCCCATTGCCCAGAGTACGCATACGCCATCAGATTCATGAATGGTTTTGGCAATCGTCATTAAATCTTCTTTTGATATGCCGGTTACTTCCTCAGCATAATCCAGGGTATATTTCTGGATGCTTTCAATATATTCTTCAAGACCGTTTACTTTCTCTTCAAGGAAGCGTTCATCTGCCCATCCTTGATCGATAATATATTTTGTTACAGCAGAAAGCCATACGAGGTCTGAGCCTACTTTTGGCTGCACGAATAAATCTGAGCGGTCGGCCATTTCATGCCTCCGGATATCGGCGACGATTAATTTTTGACCGTGCAGTTTATGAGCTCGTTTAACGCGAGTGGCAAGCACTGGATGAGACTCCGCTGTATTGGAGCCGATGACGATGACGCAGCCTGCTTGTGCGATGTCCGTGATGCTGCCGGAATCTCCTCCATAGCCGACTGTACGGAACAGACCGACGGTTGCTGGTGACTGGCAATAACGGGAGCAGTTATCTATGTTGTTCGTACCGATGACCCCTCGTGCAAGTTTTTGCATGAGATAGGATTCTTCGTTCGTGCATTTGGAGGAAGAGATGAAGCTCAAAGCATCAGCACCATGCTCTTCCTTAATTTCGGTGAATTTAGAGGCGATGAGATTGATTGCTTCCTCCCATTCTGCCTCCCGGAAGTGGTCGCCTTCACGGATAAGCGGTTTTGTCAGACGTTCCTCGCTATTGACATAATCCCATCCGAATTTACCTTTCACACAGGTAGAAATGCCATTGGCTGGTGCCTCGACTTGAGGTTCTACTTTTAAAATCTTGCGTCCTTTTGTCCATATATCAAAGCTGCAGCCGACACCGCAATACGTACATACGGTTTTCGTCTTCTTGATTTTCGCATCGCGCATCGCTGATTCTACATCAGAGACGGTTAGGATGGAGCCATACCCGGTTTCGACTCCCTTGATAATTTCAATCATCGGGCGGAGGGTTGGTTTCTCAATCGCGGTCATGAAGCCGGCTTCCCCGACCATGCCTTTCTCCATCATCGCATTACATGGGCAGACGGTTGAGCAATGTCCGCAAGAAACGCAAGAAGATTCATTGATTGGCACATCATTATCCCAAATGACACGCGGCTTATCCCGTTCCCAATCAATGCTTAGCGTTTCCGTCACTTGTACATCCTGGCAGGCTTCAACACAGCGCCCGCACAGTATGCATTGGTCCGGGTCATAACGGTAGTATGGATGGGAATTGTCCTCTTGGTAGGGCTTCGATTCGAAGGGGGTGCTTTGATGATTAATCTTCATTTCCTTAACGGTATTATGTACCTCACAACCCCCGTTATTATAGTCGCAGACTGTACAGTACAGCTCATGCTTATGCAGAATACGGTCCATCCCAATGACTTGGGCTTTTTTTACTTCTTTCGAAGAGGTGTCGATGACGTCTCCAGGCTTGACAATCGTCGAACAGGAACGCACCAATTCGCCATTTACATTAACAATACATGTGTCACATGTTTCAATCGGCCCTAAGCTAGGATGATAGCAAACGCTCGGAACCTCGATAGAACTGTCTGAGAGCAATTGCAGAACCGTTTGCTCAGCCTTCAGTTCCATATCGACTCCGTTGATTTTGACCTTATTATTGCTCAAGTTGCCAAACCCCTTTCGATAAAAAATAGATAATACCCCAAAAATAAACACACTTAATGAACCTCTACCCTGTTTATAAAGGGTAAAACACCATTTATGGAATATGTGTCAATATATGTTATTTTTACTCAAGGAGAGGGTAAAGACAGGAAATGGTAGGTGAGGAATGTGGATGAGAAAGTAATAAGGAAACAAACAATAACGAAATATATGGATGGGAAACTGGAAGAGAAAGTGGACGAGATAGCGGTGGAGTTCCCTTTCACGATTCATGTAAATGGTGAAGAGTTTGCAACAATGGTATGTACACCGAGCCATTTGGATGAGCTTCTTCTCGGTTTCTTAGCTTCTGAGGGCATAATCCGCTCAAAGGATGACATTCAGGACTTCCATATAGATGAGGGAAAGGGACTTTGCTATGTGACGCTTCATCATGCGGCTCCAGTTAGCCAGCATGAGGCAGGGAAGCGTTTCATTGGTTCCTGCTGTGGAAAAAGCCGTCAATTTTATTATCAAGTAGATGTGAAAACGGCAAAAACCTCGTATTCAAGGGTGATTCTCTCGCCAAAAGAGTGTATAAGAATGATGAGAGAGCTGCAGGATAGCAGCACCTTGTTCAAAGGGACGGGCGGTGTTCACAATGCGGCGCTTTTCCTTGGCAAGGATATGATTGTGGCGAGATCTGATATAGGCCGCCATAATGCCCTTGATAAATTGCTCGGTCATTGTCTTATTCATCATATTCCTGTCCGCGATGGGGTTGTCGCTTTTAGCGGCCGTATTTCCTCTGAGGTTCTATTAAAGGCGGCAAAGATTGGTGTCGGTATCATACTGTCAAAATCAGCTCCAACGAACCTGGCCATTGAGCTGGCTGATGATTTGAATATCACAGCCATCGGGTTTATTAGGGGAGGCGGCTTTAACATATACTCCCATCCTGAGCGGGTGAAGGTGACATCAATTAAAGAATGTGCAAAATTCGAGTCAAATAAATAACAGGATTACCAATAACTATTATAGAATTATTATAAAAGATTTCGATATCATAGAAGGGGCAAAAGTATAAGAGAGAAGGAATAAAATGAGTGAACAAGTTCAACAAGGTGTCAGTCAGAACGCTGTAAAGGAGAAAATATGGACGCGTGATTTCATCTTAATTTGCATCACGAATTTCTTGATTTTCTTAGGATTTCAGATGACGCTGCCGACGATTTCTCTTTATGTGAAGGAGCTTGGCGGAAGCGACCAATTGATTGGATTCGTCGTTGGAATATTTACTTTTTCAGCCCTTTTGATACGGCCATTTGCCGGACAGGCTCTTGAAACAAGAGGACGGCGCCTGGTTTATATCGGAGGCTTGATCGTTGTTATTTTGACTGTCGGTACTTTCGGTTTTTTGGCGAGCATTGCCTTGCTTTTCCTTATGAGAATCATGCAAGGATTTGGCTGGGGCTGCTTAACGACCGCTTCCGGTACAGTGGCATCTGATGTCGTGCCGGCTACAAGAAGGGGAGAAGGACTCGGCTATTTTGGTTTGTCAGGGAATTTGGCAATGGCTATTGGTCCTTCCATTGGTCTTGCGCTTGTTGTCGTGATGCCATTTAATCAATTCTTCTTGATTTGCGCGGCTTTGCCGGCATTCGCTCTCTTGGCAGCTAGCCAAATTCATTTTAAGAAGGGGGAACGCAAAGCAGCAGCTTCTGCCGGGAAACGAAAATTCCTGGATTTATATGAAATAAGCTCATTGAAGCCTTCTGTTTTGGCTTTCTTTATCACATTCACCTTCGGAGGAATCGCCACATTCTTGCCGCTTTACACGGCTCAGAAGGGCGTGGAAGGAATTCAGTGGTATTTTCTGGTTTATGCGGTTTCGGTCATGCTGACTAGAACATTTGCGGGTCAATTATATGACCGAAAAGGACATAAAGCCGTTTTCCTCCCAGGTACATTGCTGATCGTGATTGCGATGTTCCTGCTGGCTTGGATGCCGGGAACTGCCGGGTTATTAGTAGCTGCCTTCTTATATGGATTTGGTTTTGGGAGTGTCCAGCCGGCCTTGCAGGCTTGGGCGATTGACCAGGCTCCGGCAAACCGGAAAGGAATGGCCAATGCGACATTCTATTCCTTCTTCGACCTCGGGATTGGGATAGGAGCCATTTCTTTTGGGCAGATTGCCCATTCTTTCGGATATGACAGCATTTATGTAACCGCTGGAGTTTCTGTATTAATTGCGATGGTTATATATGTGGCTATGACAAGAAAAAGAGCTGCATAAAAAAGAGAGATGCCAGTTTATTGGCATCTCTTTTTCTATGGATTCAATTGGTTTCATAATGGTACTGAATTTGGCTGTTCCTTGAGATGCTCGTTCTCCTGTGTATTCTGATTCGGATTGAATTCATTCTCAGATTTCGATACGACCACCGTTGCCACTCCGTTTCCAATCAGGTTCGTGATTGCGCGCGCTTCAGACATGAAACGGTCAACACCAATCAGAAGGGCAATCCCTTCAACAGGAATCATCGGGAAGGCAGCTAATGTGGCGGCCAGAGTGATGAAGCCGGAGCCAGTTACGCCCGCCGCCCCTTTAGAGGTAAGCATCAAAATTCCGAGCAAAGTGAGCTCCTGCCAAATCGTCAAGTCAATGCCGTAGGCTTGGGCAATAAAGATGGCTGCCATTGATAAATAGATGGAAGTTCCGTCGAGATTAAATGAGTACCCAGTTGGAATGACTAAACCGACGACTTGCTTGGAGCATCCGTAGTTTTCCAGCTTGCGCATCATAGCCGGAAGAGCTGATTCAGAAGAAGACGTCCCTAAGACAAGCAAGATTTCTTCCTTGATGTAGGCCATAAATTTGAAAATATTAAATCCATAATATTTGGCGATCGACCCCAGTACGATGACGATAAACAAAAACATCGTTAGATAGACAGAGCCCATTAATTTCCCGAGAGAAACGAGTGAACCGAGCCCAAAATTGCCGATTGTGTAAGCCATCGCGGCAAAAGCAGCAATAGGGGATATCTTCATCACCATATTGACAATTTTGAAGAAGATATCAGCCACGACTTCAAAAAATGAAATGACCGGTTTGGCTCTCTCGCCAATTGATGCGGCAGCTAGGCCAAATAGAACGGCAGAGAATAAGACTGGCAGCAATTCTCCTGAAGCAAGTGCCCCGACCACATTCTCAGGGATAATATTCAAGATGAATGCTCCAAAGCCCTGTTCTGTTTCAGAGGCTTGGGTTGTATATTGAGAAACTTCCTCTGTTTCTAAATTGTTCGTGTTCAGCCCGCTTCCTGGCTGAACCAAGTTGACAACAATGATTCCGATTGCGAGAGCGACTGTAGAGACGATTTCAAAATATAATAAGGCTTTGCCGCCAATTTTCCCGATTTTTTTGAGATTGCCCATGCTGCCGATGCCGATGACAACGGTCAGGAAGATAATTGGGGCAATCAGCATTTTGATTAACCGGATAAAAATATCAGCCAGGATTTTAAGACTGGCTCCGAACTCTGGGAACAGGGCTCCCACCATGATTCCGAGGATGATACCCGTGACGACTTGGACAGTCAAATTCTTAAAGATTCTCAAAAGCCAACCCTTCTTTCCTATTTTAATAGTTGTTAGCGCTTTCAGTTCGTTGTGTCTATCTTATCGGATAGGAAAGAGATTGTGGGTTTATGGTTTTAAAAATCTTTTTGGTCTTTTTGGTCTTTAAAAGAGCTGTTTTCTTCTAAAGTGCTGCCTAGCAAGAAGGATTTTCAAATTGATGTGATGAACTTATTATCAACTACATTTTGAAAAGGAGTTTATTAACATTGGATGAGGAACAATTGGTAAGAGCCCTTGAATTACGAAAAGAAGATAAACAGAAAGAATCAAATCATATACTATTCAAAATGGCAGAGGAATATCCTGATCATGCTTTTATTAACTATCAATGTGCATGGAGTTTTGATGTTTTAGGTGAAGAATCAAAAGCAGTTCCCTTCTATGAAAAGGCTATTAAGCAAGGGTTATCAGGTAAAGATTTAGAGGGAGCCATATTGGGACTTGGAAGTACATATAGAACTTTAGGAGAATATGAGAAATCGGAGAAGGTTCTTTTAGAAGGGATGAAATTATTTCCGACTAATAGAGCCATGCAAGTGTTCTATACAATGACCTTATATAATCTGTGTGAGCATAAAAAAGCTATGGAGTTTTTATTAAAATGCTTGATTGATACTACAACCGACTCTGAAATACTTAGTTATAAAGAAGCGATTAATTTCTATCGTGATAAATTAGATGAAATATGGAAATAGTTAGTGGAAGATTCTTTTATGTTGAATATATAGATGAAGAGGGGAAGGATATGGAATTCGAATTTTTGGATTTTGATATTATTAAAGGAGAAGAAATTGATTTACATCTGATTAAAACAGTACCAGGAAACAAGGAAAAGAACTGGGTTCCTGCTTATCATTTCACTATTTCTTTAAGTGGTTCGCTCAAGCCAATTGGTCATATAGATATAAGAATTGGATACAATGAAAACTTGTATTACGGGGGTCATATTGGTTATTCAGTCAATGAGGAATATAGAGGAAGTCACTATGCTGCAAAATCTGTATTGCTTTTGAGAAAAGTGGCACAGGCTCATAAAATGAAAAAAATATTTATTACTTGTAATCCAGATAACATCGCTTCAAGAAAAACGTGTGAATATGTCGGAGCTAAACTTTTAGAAATCGTTGATGTTCCAAAAGACAATGACATGCATCAACGAGGAGAAAAGGAAAAATGCATTTTTGAGTGGGTATGTAGTTAAAGTAGACTTTTGCTGCTACAGGGATGAAACAGCTCTTTTTTTGTGCATCTATGCAGCAAATTAGTTGAACAAGATAGGATAAAATTGAGTAAAAAACTGGAGGACAATCACATGTTAATCGGTTATATGAAAGAAATTGTTCGCCATCCCGTAAAATCTTTTTACGGGGAGAGTGTACAGAAAACAAGGGTTATGGAATATGGATTGTACGGAGACCGCAGTCATGCTTTTTTAGATGAGACAAGACCCGGAACGTTTTTAACCATAACTCAATTTCCAGAAATGGCTCGATATAAAGCAAGGTTTGCAGGCGAAGAGTTATTGGAGAAGTATCCTCAAGTCGAAGTAATGACACCTGAGGGCAAGATTTTTGATTGGGGAAATGAAGAATTAACGAATGAAATTGAACGCAAATCGAACCGGCAAATTTCTCTTATTACATATCCCCCTGCTCAAGTACCTTTAGGAGCCATTGAAGAAGAACACATACAACTTGTGACAGACGCTTCATTAGATAAATTGAAAGAAATATGGGGAAAATCTGAAATTGATTATAGACGTTTTCGTCCTAATTTACTTATTTCTTTAAAAGAAAAAAGACCCTTTATAGAAGAAAAATGGTTTGGCAAGCGAGTTAGAATAGGGAATCAAGTTGAAATAGAATTAAAAAGACATTGTGAAAGATGTATGATTATTACGGTTGATCCTGAAAGTGCAGAAAGGGATACGACTTTGCTGAAAACAGTTGCAAAAGAAAGAAATAATTATTTTGGCGTATATGCTTCTGTTATAAAAACGGGTGAAATTAATGTGGGTGATGAAGTTTTTCTTTTAGAATAATTTATACTTAGAAAAATAGAATTAAAAACATATAGATAGTGAAGAAATCTAGTTAAAGTAACGGACATTACTCCAATTATTCAAGGGGGGGTGAATCAGCAGTGAATCACAGGTGAATCAATTAGGGATGTAGATACAGGAGCTTCGTTTTTCTTTTCCAGAGTATATGTTAATATACCAAAGCGACGTATATCTTTTTGATAAATTGATTAGTTAGTAAGGAGCATGATGATTTGAGAAAGTATAACGAGAAACTAGAACAAGCACTAAAATACGCAAAGGTAACCAATCAAATTGAAGGTAAAGAAGTAAGCAATGAAGTTATCGATTTAGTACGGGACCTGCATACTAACCAAATCACGAAAAAGGAATTTGACGAAGAGGTCATGAGACGCTTGAATGCCAAATATGGAGAAGATTAATATTTAGACAATTAAGCAGCAATCACCAGACGGTAGATTGTTGTTTTTTACGAATGAATGAACACTTGTGTCGTGTAGTCTGTTAAGAAATCCACATAAGCTATTCTATCGTTGTAAGAAAGGGACTTTAGTTGAACGAGGGAGACAGTCAGAAAATAGCTATCTCTAATTTTATTTATGCATTAGCAACAACGTTTACGAAAAAAGCCAAAAAAAGACCCTCCCAACAAGAAGGTCTCATTCTTTCACTGTCTGTTCAATTTCCCTCAAAAGCTTTTTGCCATAATGACTCTCATAGTAGTTGTATAACGGTTCGAAGGCTTCTCTCCATTCGAGTTGTTCGGTCTCGCTCAATGTGCGGATATGGAAGCCGGGCATGTCCTCCATTTTCTTTAGTGCTTGCCGGTTCATTGCCTCGGATTGCTTCAAATTCCAGGCGGTGGCCTCCTCCATCGCATCAGTGATGGCTGTTTGCAGATTTTTGGGGAGGCTGTCCCAGAATTCCCCGTTGATCATGACGGCATATCCGAGGATGCCATGATTCGTTATAGTCATTTGTTTCTGTACTTGATAGAAGCCTTTGGAATAAATATTGGAGAGGGTATTTTCCTGTCCGTCGAACTGTCCATCTTCCAATAAGGTATATACTTGATCAAAGGAGGCTTCCTTTGTTTCGGCTCCAACGAGGTTCAACTGTCTCACGAGCATGTCACTTGGCATGGTTCGCAAGGTGAGCCCTTCTAAGTCTTGCGGTTTTATGACAGAATCCGTGGCAGTCGTGAATTGCTTAAAGCCATTATTCCAGAAGGCAAGGCCTTTCACATTATGCTTGTCTAGCATTCTTAATAATCGATCCTTTGTCGGTCCGGTAAAAACAGCCTGAATATCTTCGTTAGTTTGAAATAAATAGGGCAAATCTAGTACCTGCCATTCGGGTATCCAGTCTGTCACCTTGGAAAAGGAGGGAGCAATCATTTGCACATCGCCGTTTTGAAGGGCGTTTAGCTCCTCCCCATCCGAATAGAGCATGCTATTTGGATAAATCTCTACTTTAATAGCACCGTCTGTCTTCTCCTCGACTAGCTCCGCAAATTTAGCTGCCGTCAATCCTTTTGGAGTGTTCTCTGCAACTACATGGCTGAAATTCAAGACAATTTGTTCATTTAAGCCTTCTTGTTCATGATCGACAGGCAAGCTTGCTTTCTCTCCAAAGCCATACTGATCTCCTAAATAGAAGACAAGGGCAAGAATTATCAGGAAGGCTGTAATCATAAAATTCTTCATTGTATTCCCCGCCGCCTTTAAACATTCTTGACATTATTCTACCACGGTTCTTGGTGGTACAATGGAAAAAAGAGGTGGAGAGGGGAGAGGGCATTGGGCAAGAGACCATTATCTATTCATTGGAAGGTCATGCTGATGACCTTTTTCATCATTATCTGTTCCTTTACTGTTGCCGGCATCTTTGTGCTTGAAAGTGTCATGGAAATGAAGGAAGAGGAAATCAGTGAGCGAGCCATGCTGCTCTCAAGAACGGTTGCTGAACTGCCTGAAGTGCAAAAGCAGCTGATGGAGGATGACCCAGTGAAAGCGGCTGCTGCCATCAATCCAATTGTTGAACGCATCAGGGTTATTAATGGTGCTGACTATATCGTTGTCCTTAATAATAAGCGAATCAGGCTTTCTCATCCTGTTAAGCCGATGATTGGCACCATATCACGAACCGCTGATGAGGATGCAGCATTTACGGAACACACATATATCTCAAAAGCAACGGGAGAGCAGGGGACAGTCCTCCGCGGATTTTTCCCGGTCATGGATGAGTATCATCGCCAAATTGGCGTGGTTATCTCAGGCTACCTTCTCCCAACCTTATGGGAAATTATTTGGGGAATACGGATGGAAATATTCCTGGCGGTTGGTTTTTCTCTTTTGTTTGGAGTATGGGGAGCATGGTCACTTGCAAAGAATGTGAAAAGCCGGATGTTTGATCTTGAACCCCATGAAATTGCCCGTCTCTATGTGGAACGGAATGAAACCTTCAACGCAATGCATGAAGGCATTATTGCCATTGATAATCAGTTAGCTATAACCGTTTTTAACGAGAAAGCCTATGAAATTCTTGGAGTAAAAAGGCAGGATGTGATAGGAAAAAGCATCTATGATGTGTTGCCTGATACTCGCCTGCCGGAGATTATTGATTTCAATCATCCTGTTTATAATAAGGAGCTCCTCGTTAATCAGCATTCCATCCTGAGCAATCGAATCCCGATTCAGGTGAACGGCGAGACGATTGGAGCTGTCGCGGTTTTTCAGGACCGGACAGAAGTGAAAAAGCTTGCTGAGGAGCTGACAGGGGTAAAGGCATTTGTGCAGGCGCTCCGTGTTCAAAATCATGAGCACAAGAATAAGATGCATACAATTGCCGGGCTTTTACAGTTAGGAAAGCATAAAAAAGCGATGGATTATATCATGCATGCAAACGAGGAATGGGATGTGCTCATGGACTTCCTTCACGGCCGCATAAAGGATGACAATCTATCAGGACTCCTCCTCAGCAAAGTAAGAGAAGGAAAGGAACTTGGGATTGAGTTCGAAATTGATAAGAACAGCCGCTGGGACCATTTTCCGAAGGGAATGGATCATCATGATTTCGTGATTATTCTCGGAAATCTGATTGAAAATGCCTTTGAAGCAGTGCAGTTATCGAACAAGGCGGAAAAGAAGGTATTTGTCAGCCTGGATCAGACGGATGACCATACGTCTATTTTGATTGAGGATAATGGGATTGGAATGGATGAAGAGACCATCGCAAATATTTTCAAGGATGGCTTTACACTGAAAAGTGAAGAGGGTCATGGGATAGGGTTATTTCTGGTGCATGAGATGGTGACGAAGGGCGGGGGAAGTATTGAAGCAGACAGCGTTCCTGGTGAAGGGACAAGCTTTGTCATTACATTTTAAAGGGGGAAGAGATAATGGAGGCCATTACAATCTTGTTAATAGAGGATGACCCGATGGTCCGTGAGGTTAACCGCGGTTTCATTGAGAGATTAGAGAATTGTAAGGTGATAGGTTTTGCCTCTAATGGTCATGAAGGCTTAAAGCAAATCGAAAAGCTTAAGCCGGAGCTTGTATTCATGGATATATTCATGCCAGAGCAGGACGGAGTCTCGACAATTCGGGCAATCAGGGAACGAAATCTGCCCGTTGAAGTCATCGCTGTTACAGCAGCCAATGACCAAAAGACAATCCGGCAGATTCTTCAATATGGGGCATTCGATTACATCATGAAACCTTTCACCTTTGAAAGAATGAAACAGGCAGTTGCCAATTATAAAGAATACCGGGAGAAGCTCAAAAATGTGAATCACCTGACACAGGACGAATTGGATCGTCTCTTGCATGGCAGACCTGCAGAAGAGCAGCCTGGGAAGCATGGACAGCTTCCAAAAGGACTGAACCGGGCGACATTGGATAAAATCTATCATTTTATTGAAACAAGGAGGGAGCCGACCTCCGCTGAAGAGGTAGCTGAGGGAGTTGGCTTGGCAAGGGTAACTGCCAGGCGCTATCTCGATTATCTAGAGAAGCAAAATAAGGTAGAGCTTATCCTGCAATATGGAGGAATCGGAAGACCGGTCAATCGATATGAAGTGGTGAAGAGCACGCTTCGTTAACTAAATGGAAAAAGAGCAGAAAGAAGGGCATAGATGATAAATGATTGAATATTTATAAACAACAATTAGCATAGGGGGGCTTTGTTTGAGCAATCAAATTAAGGAAGGGGAAATTGCGGCGGCTTTAAGGAGAAAAATATTAGCGGCTATTCTGAGCAGCTTATTATTTGCGCTTATTTCAATGATTGACGGCTTTGATTGGAATGCATTTATGATTGTTTATTATTTAAACCTTATGTTTGTTCTTACGTACGGAGTTATTACTTCCCTTTTTAGTGACTGGATCAGCAGGAAGATTTCTAAAAGGGGTTATATTCGTGAAATTACCTCCTTCTTATTCCATTGTCTTTTCGGAACAATTTTCTTTGTGATAAGTCTTATTTCTGCTATTTTCTTCTTTATTATTGACCGTTTATTAGTAAAGGTGAAGATTGGTTGGCTGTCAGTCATCATAGCATTATTCATCGTAGTGCTAGTCTTTATCATTATGATTAATAGTTAGCCAAGTGGACGGGGAAGGAACCGCAATCAAGATTCCTTTTGATTTGCTGTTCTCTCTCAAAGTGATTCTTGAAATACATAATAAGTTCTTTAAGCAAGCGTTTTTTACTATATTAAGAGCTGCGATTAAGCCTATTTTTTCGTTCTGCAAGGAACAGAAGCGGTAACGAGTTGATATCAATATAAAAAGTGTAATATATTGTATTTACGTTGAAAAATACATATTTTTTGCGTATTTGTAAATTGACCAAACCTTATTCGTCATCTAAGTGTTCGGGATGGTTGAATAAATGTATAGGGAAGGAGCACGAGTTATCAGGGCAGAATGGGCAAAAAGTGTTGTGTAATTTAAGTTCTCTTTTCTGATTATTTCAACTATTGTTGGTGTCATTTCGCGTTAAGGCTAGTTTTTGAGGATATGCGAGATAAATAACCGTCTGGAATCAAAGGGGGCCTAAAAATCCAAAGAAATACATGAATATATATCGGTGGAGATATGAGGTGAAGCATACATTGAAGATTGTCATTGCACCAGACTCATTTAAAGGTAGCTTATCAGCGTTTGAGGCGGCCAAGGCAATTGAAAAAGGTGTGAAGAAGGCCAGGCCAGATGCAGAAACAGTCTTAGTTCCAGTTGCTGATGGCGGTGAAGGGACGTTGGACAGTTTGGTGTCTGCTACCGATGGCCGAAAGGTTCAAGTGAATGTGAAGGGACCATTGCGTAAAATAGTCCAAGCCGAATATGGCGTGCTTGGTGACGAGAAAACATGTGTCATTGAGATGGCGAGTGCTTCAGGATTATGTTTAATCGAGCCATCTCAGTTGAATCCGTTCATCACGACTACGTATGGAACCGGTGAATTGATTAAGAAGGCGCTCGATAATGGCTTTCGAAAGTTTATTCTTGCCATTGGTGGAAGCGCTACCAATGATGGAGGTGCAGGAATGCTTCAGGCGCTTGGAATGAAACTATTGGATGCAGACGGCCAATCGATTCGATTTGGTGGTGGAGCGCTTCGTGAACTTGCACAAATAGATGCCAGTGAATTCGATACGCGTATAGCTGAAAGTGAATTTTTAATAGCCAGTGACGTGCAAAATCCGCTGGTTGGCAGACATGGTGCATCCTATGTATTTGGTCCGCAAAAGGGAGCTACATTAGAAATGGTTGATCAGTTGGACCAAAATCTTGAACACTATGCCGACTTAGTGGAAAAGCTGACAGGTATCCGATTACATGAAATGCCTGGAGCGGGTGCTGCTGGCGGGATCGGCGGAGCATTTCAAGCCTTTTTCCCTTCGGAGATGAGGCGGGGTATTGACATTGTTGTTGAATACACAGGATTAAAGGAAAAACTAATCGGTGCAGAATGTGTATTTACTGGCGAAGGACAAATTGACTTTCAGACAGCTTCGGGGAAAACGCCAATGGGGGTTGCACAGGAAGCTAAGAAACATGGAATACCGGTTTTTGCTTTAGCGGGTTCCATCGGACAGGGGATTGACATTTTGTATGAGCATGGCATCACGAGTGTTCATAGCATCGTAAATGGACCGATGGCGCTTGAAGAAGCCATGAATCGGGGAGCGGAGTTACTTGAACAGACAGCTGAGCAAGTCATTCGCACGTATTTTGGATACAGGGTCTAAAGAGTTTTTCATTGGTATAGGATTGCGGAAAATGGAGATGGGTTGAAATTTCAAACATATAAATAAATGTCAGCAGGGGGTAGGTTTATGTTATTTGTTGTAATTATTCTCGGGGTGTTACTGATTGTCTTGGCAACGACCAAATTCAAGGTCCATCCATTTTTATCATTAATATTGGGTACCTTGTTTGTTGGTATTGCTTCTGGTATGCCGTTAGCATCAATTGTTGAGAACATTAATGGCGGTTTCGGCAGCATAATGGGCGGTATAGGAATCGTCATTGTATTTGGTACGATTATCGGTACAATTTTAGAAAAAGCAGGGGCTGCTTATCGTATGGCAGAAGTGGTTCTTCGGATTGTTGGACCAAAGCGGCCTCAACTGGCGATGAGTATTATAGGATATATCGTTTCAATTCCGGTTTTCTGTGACTCTGGTTTTGTTATTTTGAACAGCTTACGCAAAGCGTTAGCTAAGCGTGCCAAGGTAGCTTTAGCCTCAATGTCTGTAGCATTGGCAACTGGTTTATATGCAACCCATACGCTGGTTCCTCCAACACCAGGTCCAATTGCCGCAGCAGGGAATATTGGTGCAGAAGGGTATTTAGGAACCATTATTTTGATCGGTTTGATTGTGGCCATTCCGGCAGTAGTTGTCGGCTATCTTTGGGCAACAAAGGTTGCTTCGAAAATTGAAGTGGAAGAGGATGCAGAAGAATTAGATTATGATGAAATCGTAAGGTCATTTGGTAAAATGCCATCAACGTTTCAAGCCTTTCTTCCCATTATCTTGCCAATCGTTTTAATCGGAGTCGGATCAGCTGTAACAGCCATGGGCATGGAAGGAAATATTGCTTCGTTCTTGACGTTTTTGGGTACACCGGTTATTTCATTGATGCTAGGTGTAGTGGCGGCACTTCCATTATTGCCGAAATTCAATGAAGAAACACTAACCAATTGGATTGGCGCTGCTTTATTGGATGCTGCTCCAATTCTTTTGATCACAGGAGCTGGCGGCGCATTTGGAACAGTTATTAAAAATACGGGCATTGCGGACATCATTCAAAGCTGGGATATAGCTGATGTCTTTACGGGCGCATTATTCCTATTGATCCCATTCTTAATTGCAGCCGCTTTAAAAACGGCACAAGGTTCTTCCACGACCGCTCTTGTAATTACGTCATCACTAATTGCCCCATTATTGCCAACGATGGGCATTGAAGGTGCAGTGCCTTTAGCACTCGTTGTAATGGCAATCGGTGCGGGCGCGATGACAGTCAGTCATGTGAATGACAGCTTCTTCTGGGTTGTCACACAATTCAGCGGCATGAAGGTGACAGATGCCTACAAAGCACAAACAATGGCAACATTATTGCAAGGTATTGTCACGATCGCTTTCACAATGCTTCTGTGGGTAATATTAGTTTAGTAGATTGATAGTTAGTGAGAAAGACACCTGGATAGTCCCAGGTGTCTTTGGTTTTAGATGAAATGTATGATGTCTAAAGCATCTCAAAACGATTACTTTTGGATGGGCGGCTGATTCTCAAGCGGGATTTCCGCTTCCTTGTTCCGAGTCAATAACGCGAGAAGCGGGCGGGGAAGAGGCACTTCTGCGAGCACCATTCCAGCCAAAATGAGTACAGAACCGGCGATGGCAGCTGGGCCAAGCATTGCGCCATTCCATGCGAAGTCACCAATGACGGCAAATACGGGCTCAGTGGCAAAAATAAGAGCCACATGGGCTGGGGTGGTGTACTTGATGTAATGTGTTTGAGCAATGAAGGCGAATACAGTGGCGAACAAGCTTGTGATCAATAAGGCGATGATAACAATCGGGCTCTTGAAGACCGAGGTCATAATAGGCGGTTCAAACAAGATAGATGAAACGCCGCTTAATACACCGACCGTTAAGCATTGGATGAGCACAAGATTGGCCGTATCAGCCTTTGATGTGTATTTCGCAGTATAGACGAGCTGAAGCCCAAAACAGATGGCACATACAAAGGTCAGGACATCTCCGAAATTAATGGAGGATAAATCCGAAAAAGCCATGATATATAACCCGCATACAGCAAGTGCTGTACCGAAAAGGGATTGCCGCTTTGGTTTGTACCCCAAGATGATAAAGGTTAGGAAGGGTACTAAGGCAACGGATAAACCGGTAATGAAACCTGATTTGCCAGATGAGGTGTACAGTAATCCGTATGTTTGCAAAGCATAGGCGGCAAAAAGCAGGATACCGAGGATGAGACCATATTTAAATTGGCCTGCTGCCTTTTTGAACTGCAGAGGCTTTGAAGCGTTAAATTGCAAATAAACCCATAATAACAGAGCTGCAAGCCCAAATCTCAAGCCATTGAAGGCAAAAGGCGGCAAAGTAGCGATCGCGTCTTGAATGATGACAAATGTCAGCCCCCATACCATTGCGACACTTAATAGTATTGTGTTGGCGGACCAACGATTTCCTGTCATGATTATTCCCCCATCTGAAAATATTGATTTCCATTTTAGTGATTTTCTCACTATTTTGGTCGTACATCAAGTGTGATTTATTTAGCCTTCTAAATGGCGAATGCAAAATTGAGCTCTTGGAAATGTAAATTAATTGAATTTTCGCTAGTTTTGGTATACTTATTTAGGGAAAACAAAATGAAAAAGGAGGAGGAAACTATGCACGATATCATTGTTATTGGAGGAGGACCCGCAGGAGCAAGTGCGGCCCTTTTGGCGGCTAAAGCAGGCAAGAAAACGGTTGTGCTCGATAATGACAAAGGGGTAACAAAACGCGCCTGGTTCGAAAACTTCTATGGAATTGAAGAAATTGGCGGGCCAGAATTGATAGCCATCGGCAAGAAGCAGGCTGAAAAGTTCGGGGCAGGATTCTTTAATGAGACAGTCGTGAAAATAGAATCTGGAGAAGATGGTGTTACGGTCATCACGGAGGGCAATCAATACACCGCGAAAGAAGTAATCATTGCCACCGGCATGCTCGCAACTGTCGCGAATGAATCCGGCATTCAGACGAAGCCAGGTACAGAGCCTCGCGTAAAGACAATCATTGATGTAGATGCAGAAGGGAAAACAAATGTGCCTCATGTATGGGCTGCGGGAACGGTTGCCGGCGAGAGCATGCATGGCATCATCACTGCCGGCCACGGGGCAAAGGTTGCGATTAATGTCATCAGCGAGCTCAATGGCGAACGTTATGTTGACCATGATATGTTGAAAGGCTGAATGAAATAGAGGGGATTGCCTTCGATGGGCAGTCCTTTTTTATAGTGTATGAAGGAGGAGAGACCACCCTAATCCCAGGCTATGTGGGTGAAGGGTAGGCAAAGGGTGGTCGAAGGATGGGAATCGTCAGAGAAGTCCCGCCTTTTGACCATCCTTTTCTCGCCACAATACTTATCTATTTTCCAAACGCAGTTCCCGGTCCACTTTTTCGAGGAATTCTCCTGCTTTTTGTCTGTTGATTACTAGGTCTGCATATAAGTCGAATCCGGTTGGTTCCATATTGACAATCACGAGCTTGGCGCCATGCTGTTTAGCGATGAGCGGAAATTGATTGGCTGGTGTGACAGATAATGAGGAGCCGATGACGATGAATAAGTCTGCTCGTATGCTTTCCTCCTCGGCCATCAGAAATGGCTCCTCAGGCAGCATTTCCCCGAAGAGGATGACGGAAGGGCGCAGCTTTCCGCCGCATGCCTTGCATGCATAATTCTTCTCTAAATACATCTCGCTTCCATATTCAGCCCCGCATGATTGGCAATGGACCTTCTGCAGGGTTCCGTGCAGCTCTGCCACACGTTTGCTGCCCGCCTCCTGATGAAATCCATCTACATTTTGGGTGATGATGCTTTGGATGAGTCCTTCCTCTTCCCATTTGGCCAGAATGCGATGCCCTTTATGTGGACCGTGTTCTTTGACCCCGACAACGCGTTCCCGGTAGAAATCAAAGAATTCCTGTACGTTTTGGTTGAGTGCCTCGGTGCTTGCGATTCGGCTGGGGTCCTTCTTCTTCCATAGTCCTTTTTCTTTGGAACGGAAATCTGGAAGTCCGCTTTCAGTACTCATCCCAGCCCCGCTAAAGATGACGGTATACGTTGATTCTTTCATCCATTTCGCTATTTCCATCATGCTTTCCTCCTCCGTTGTTATGCCCGATTTCCATTATAGCATTTTACATGATAAGAGTTTTTACAGATTTTGCTTGAAACTTTAGTGAGGAGAAGTGATAATAGAATATAAAATTATCAGAAAATTTATACCTAGGGGATATGCAGAATGAAAGTAGTGAAATTTGGGGGTACCTCCCTTGCTTCGGGAGAACAATTGGAGAAAGTGCTTAATATAGTCATATCTGATGAGGATAGAAGAATAATCGTCGTTTCCGCTCCGGGGAAGCGATTTTCAAAGGATATTAAGGTGACAGATTTATTGATTGCGACCGCACAAGCCTGGCTAGAGGGGAGCGAGGATGAGGACTTGTTCCAGGCGGTCATAAACCGCTACCGGTCCATTACAGAGAGCCTTGGCATGAGTGATGACGTAATTGAGCGGATTACAGCGGACCTGCTAGAATTATTAAAGGGGGACCGCAGTAATCCGGATCAGTTCATGGATGCTATCAAGGCGAGCGGAGAGGACAATAATGCTAAATTAGTAGCAGCCTACTTCCAGCACAGGGGAATTGAGGCTTCCTATATTAACCCGCGTGAGGCGGGATTGATTGTGAGCAGTGAGCCAGGAAATGCACAAGTACTTCCTGAATCATATGAAAGATTGTCACATTTAAAGGAGAAACGGGGGATATTGATTTTTCCGGGATTCTTCGGTTATACGACGGATGGGCGCGTGATGACATTCCCGCGCAGCGGATCGGATATTACGGGCTCTATCCTGGCGAATGCTGTAAAGGCAGATTTGTATGAGAATTATACAGATGTCGATGCCGTCTTTTCCGTCAATCCAATGATTGTGGAAAAACCGAAGGAAATCGAAGTACTTACCTACCGTGAGATGCGTGAGCTTTCTTATGCCGGCTTCAGTGTGCTCCATGACGAGGCTCTCATTCCTGCCTTTCGTGCGGGGATTCCGGTTAATATTAAGAATACGAACAATCCTTCTTCCCCTGGGACAATGATTGTCAGCGAGAAGGAGGAAACAAACGGGCCGGTTGTCGGAATTGCAAGTGATAATGATTTCTGCAGCATTTATGTTAGCAAATATTTAATGAACCGAGAAATTGGTTTTGGCCGTAAGCTTTTGCACATATTGGAGGAGCTGGATCTATCCTATGAACATGTTCCATCCGGAATTGATGATTTGACTGTCATCCTGCGCCAGAATCAATTGGACCATGAGAGAGAACAGATTATCGTAAACCGCATCAAGAATGAATTGGACGCGGATGAGGTGAAGGTTGAGCATAATTTATCCTTAATCATGATTGTCGGTGAAGGGATGCGCTCGAATATAGGCACGATGGCTCGCGCCTCAAGGGCATTGGCTGATAAAGGCATCAATATCGAGATGATCAACCAAGGATCCTCAGAGGTATCGATGATGTTTGGTGTGAAGGAAGCGCAGGAGAAGCTGGCCGTCCAAGCATTGTATGAAGCATTTTTTACAGAATTGCCGGTATGAGAAAGAGAGGTGAGGCATGATGGTGAAAGCAATTATTTTTGACCTTGATGATACGCTCCTTTGGGACCAGCGAAGTGTGAAGGAAGCCTTTGCGGCAACCTGCGAAGCTGCAAGGGATAAATATGATCTGGACCCTGAAAGGCTGGAAGAAGCGGTACGGAAGGAAGCGACTAGGCTTTATCAATCGTATGAGACCTATCCGTTCACACAGATGATTGGCATCAATCCATTTGAAGGTCTTTGGGGAAACTTCCTGGATGAGGACGATCAATTTAAGCAATTGGCTAAGGTTGTTCCTGCTTATCGGAAAGAGGCATGGGTGAATGGCCTTAAAGAGCTTGGTGTTGATGATCCTGATTTTGGTGAGGAATTGGCTGAACAATTTCCTAAGGAGCGCAGAAAACGGCCATTTATCTATGAGGATACGTTCACCCTCCTTGATCAGCTGCATGGCCATTATCAATTACTTTTGCTCACAAATGGATCGCCCGATCTGCAAATGACAAAGCTGGAGATTACACCAGAGATATCTCCGTATTTTGATCATATCCTAATCTCGGGAGCATTTGGGAGAGGGAAGCCTGACCCAGCTATTTTTGAGCATGCCCTTAGCCTTCTCGGAGTCTCCGCGGAGGAAGCGTTAATGGTAGGAGATAACCTGATGACCGATATCCTTGGCGCGAATCAGGCAGGCATCCCGTCTGTGTGGGTCAACCGCCATGGTAAACGAGCTGGAGAAGTAAAGCCTGTCTATGAGATTAAGCAGCTATTAGAGTTGAACGAATTATTGACGTCCATTGAGTGAATGGTATGAGGCTCCCGGGGAACCGGGGCCATTTTTTATGGGCATTTTTAGTGGATGGTGGGGCAAACTGGATGGTGTTGACGGTTTTTTTCGCTTTAAAACTGAAAGATGAGAAAGTGGTGATATCTATGATGGATCGGTGGACCAAGGAGACCAAGTACATAATTCTCGCTTCTGCGTTATTGGCCATTTATCTCGCTCCTATGTTCATTTTCGGAGAGGATTCACATATTCGGCTTCATGATAATCTTGATTCAAATATTGCCTGGTATAAGGTATTGAAGGATAATCAGCAATTATTCGGGCCGATTGATGATACGATTGCCCAAATTATTAATGGATTGCCCCGCAATGCGTTTGGGACCGAATTCAGCGGGATTCAGTGGCTCCACTATTTTCTGCCGTCGATGACAGCCTATGCTATCAGCCAGGTGATTGTAAGGGTATTTGCCTTTTTAGGAATGTATCTTTTATTGAAGAAACATTTTTTGAAGGCACAGGAGTATGGGTTCATCCGTGTCTTTGCGGCACTTGCCTTTAGTTTAACGCCGTTTTGGCCGTCCGGCATGCTTTCTACGCTTGGTCATCCCCTCGCCTTATATGCTTTCTTGAATATCCGCAACAGGGATAGCTCATTTAAGGATTGGCTTATCCTTACTCTGCTGCCGTTTTACTCAAGCTTTGTGCTGGGATTTTTCTTCTTTTTGGCCGCGATAGGATTGCTCTGGCTCTATGATGGGGTCATCAGGAAGGTTTGGAATGGGCGTTTCTTCGCTGCCATTCTCTATATGACAAGTCTTTATTTATTGATTGAGTATCGTCTTGTATATTCGCTCGTTTTCCCTGGAGAGCCGAATAGCAGGGATGAGTATTTTAGTGCATATTTGAGTTTTGCTCAATCAGTTCGCCTTATTTTTAAGAATTATGTGGTCGGCCATACACATGTGCTCACCTTGCATCAGTTTATCATCCTGCCTTTATCCTTTTTGGCTCTCTGGTTCATCTTTCGCGATAAGCGATGGAAGAGCGAGAAAACTTTCTTATTTCTGTTTGTGCTTAACTTTGTCCTCTCCGCTTGGTATGCTTTCTGGTTTTATGAGGGCTGGGATTATTTGAAGGAACGGATATCCTTATTGAATGCCTTCAATTTCGCCCGCTTTCATTTCCTGCGTCCGCTTGTGCTGTATTTGCTGTTTGCCTTATCCTGCCGACTGATGTGGAAGGCCGGAATGAAATGGCGGCAATTGGCCAAAATAGCCATGATAGCCCAATTGTTCATCTTGTTCCTAGGCAACCCGGAGGTGTATTACGGAAAAAGGGGCACTCCCTCATTTAAGGAGTTTTACGCCGAGGAGCAGTTTAATGCGATTGATGACTTTATCGGGAGA
>CAJGCH010000003.1 GCA_904501845.1 uncultured Bacillaceae bacterium
ATGCGGGTGTGGCGGAATTGGCAGACGCACCAGACTTAGGATCTGGCGCCTTACGGCGTGGGGGTTCGACTCCCTTCACCCGCACCATTTATTCCCACTTGAAAAACCAAGTGAAAACAAGTAAGATAGATTAAGTCGCGTTACTTACTAACGCGGTCGTGGCGGAATGGCAGACGCGCTAGGTTGAGGGCCTAGTGGGGGTTAACCCCGTGGAGGTTCAAGTCCTCTCGGCCGCACCAATTATACAATGCGCCCGTAGCTCAATTGGATAGAGCGTTTGACTACGGATCAAAAGGTTAGGGGTTCGACTCCTCTCGGGCGCGCCATTATTTACGGGAAGTAGCTCAGCTTGGTAGAGCACTTGGTTTGGGACCAAGGGGTCGCAGGTTCGAATCCTGTCTTCCCGACCATTCATAACTTTTTCTATGGGGCCTTAGCTCAGCTGGGAGAGCGCCTGCTTTGCACGCAGGAGGTCAGCGGTTCGATCCCGCTAGGCTCCACCATATAAGTCCGGTAATGATGGCGAAGAGGCCACACCCGTTCCCATTCCGAACACGGAAGTTAAGCTCTTCAGCGCCGATGGTAGTTGGGGCTCGCGCCCCTGTGAGAGTAGGACGTTGCCGGGCACAAAGAGACCAGTTCATTTTATGAGCTGGTTTTTTTGTGTTTTAAATCTCGAAAGAAATGAATTGTCTTGAAAGAAGTAAAAAACTCACACCTGACTGACAGCAGGCATCTCCGATTGGGGAGAAGCAAGGAGGCAAGTGAGGGAAGCACGGAATGTACGATGTACATGTGTACTGATTGAGCGAAGTTGCCGAAAGTAAGGAGATCAGTTCATTAATATGAACTGTTTTTTTATAAGGTAATATGATGAGCGTTCTGGGCTTATTTACTATGAAGTAAGGATGGGAATCGCCAGATAAGGTCCATCCAAAGCCTGCCCAAAGGGCATAAAGGGTGGATCAAGGACGGAACTTGTCAGAGAAAGCCCATCCAAAGCCCACCCAAAGGATATAAAGGGTGGACCAAGGGTGGGACTCGTCAGAGAAAGTCCATCCAAAGCTCATCCAAAGGGTATAAAGGGTGAACCAAGGACGGGACTTATCAGAGAAAGCCCATCCAAAGCCCGCCCAAAGGGCATAAAGGATGAACCAAGAATGGGCTATCGTCAAGCAATGCCTCCACCCTGACACACACAAAAGGCTTCCTCCTTTAACTTAGCGTTTTCCTTGAAGATATTGATGTAAAAAGTCAGGAAGTTATGTTTCTAATTCCATCATTGTGGGTAGAATTTTATTATGGCATTATGCCTGTTTGTAAATGTTTGTATATACATAGCAGTAAATGTACAGAGTAATTCGTTGTCAAAATGAGAAAACTTTTTTATAATTAAAGTCAAATATAGTCAAAGTCAAGGCGCATCGAGAGGGGGAGTCAATCGATGAAGAACATATCAGATATTATTGAGAGTTACTTAAAAAATGTTTTAGAAATGAGCGAGAAGGAATTAGTAGAAATCAAAAGAAGCGAAATTGCTGATAAGTTTCAATGTGTCCCCTCTCAAATCAACTATGTTATTAACACCCGCTTTACTATTGAAAGAGGCTATCTTGTGGAGAGCAAACGCGGTGGAGGCGGATATATTCGCATCATGCGGGTGCAGTCACACGATAGGGCACATCTTATCGAACAGATCAGCAATTTAGTCGGAGACCGGATTTCCCAAAGTAATTCGGAGGCGCTTATTGGCCGTCTCGTTGAGGAAGAGGTTGTTTCTGTCAGAGAGGCGAAGATCATGATGAGTGTAATGGATCGCTCAGTCTTGCATTATGATCTGCCTGAGCGAGATGAGCTTAGAGCAAGAATTTTAAAAGCCATGTTTATGACTTTGCGGTATAAGTAAGTGAGTAGCGAATGAGGTGGAGAGATGCTTTGTCAGGAATGTAATGAGCGGCCGGCTACGCTTCAGTTCACGAAAGTTATCAACGGTAAGAAGATGGAAGTGAAACTTTGTGAGCATTGCGCTGCGGAGAAAGGGGATATCTTTATGCTCCATGATGGCGGTAATTTGTCTTTTAACAATTTACTTGCAGGCCTTTTGAATATGGGTCTCGGGATGGCATCGACGAAGACGAGTCCCGGCTTTGGAGGCGATCAGTTAGAGTGTCCTCATTGTCATTTGACGTACAGGGAGTTTGTGAATAGCGGGCGTTTTGGCTGCCGGCAATGCTATGAGACTTTTTCCTCCTATTTGGAGCCGGTTCTAGGCAGGCTTCATGGGGGAAATGTGCATCATATCGGCAAGATACCAAAACGAGCTGGCGGCACCCTCCATATAAGAAAGCAGATTAATGACTTGAAGGCAGATTTGCAAAGCTTGATTGAGAAAGAGGATTTTGAAAAGGCCGTCCTTGTCCGTGATGAAATCCGCCTGCTTGAGAAGGAGATTGAGGCAGAGTCAGAGTCTCAAGAAGGGGGCAGCGAACGATGACGATTGAGAATTTCATGAACAAAGCGATCAGCCCATGGATGAACCAAGAAGGACCGGCATCAGATATCGTAATGAGCTCGAGAGTCCGGCTGGCGCGTAATGTGAGGGACCTTTCTTTCCCAACCGTATTCACGGAGGAAGAAGCGGCCAAGATGCTTCGCAAGGTAGAAAATCGACTCGGCGGCCAGTACTTGCCAGGACTAGGCACATTAGAGATGGTGAGACTGAAAGAACTTCAGCCGCTTGAGAGGCAGGTTCTTGTGGAGAAGCATTTGATTAGCCCTTTGCTTGCCAAAGAGTATGAAATGGGCGGGGTCTTGATTACGGAGAATGAAGAAGTAAGCATCATGGTGAATGAGGAAGACCATATTCGTATCCAATGCTTATTCCCGGGTCTCCAGCTGAGTGAGGCATTGGATGTAGCCAGCAGAATTGATGACTTACTCGAAAATGAACTCGATTATGCATTTGATGAGAAGATCGGCTATTTGACTAGCTGCCCGACCAATGTTGGAACAGGGCTTCGTGCATCAGTAATGCTCCATTTGCCGGGACTAGTTCTAACGAGACAAATAGATAGAATCATCTCTGCTATTAATCAGCTAGGACTGGTAGTGCGCGGCATGTATGGAGAAGGCAGCGAAGCACTGGGCAATATTTTTCAAATTTCCAACCAAATGACGCTTGGAAAGACAGAGGAAGCTATTGCTGAGGACCTGGACAGTGTAGTAAAACAAATAATTATGCAGGAAAAAGCAGCCCGTGATACATTGGTCCAATCTTCTAACATACAATTGGAAGATAGGGTATTTCGCTCCCTAGGGATATTATCGAATGCCCGCATCCTTGAATCTAAGGAAGCGGCGAAATGCTTATCAGATGTTCGTCTGGGGATTGATTTGGGATTCATCCCTCACATGACGAAACATATATTAAATGAACTAATGGTCGTGACGCAGCCCGGGTTCTTGCAACGCTATGCAGGAGGGCCGCTGAACCCAAAGGAAAGAGATATACGAAGGGCTTCTCTCATTCGGGAAAGGCTAGCATTAGAGGATAAACCAATTGAAGAATAGGAGGAACTTATCATGATGTTTGGTCGATTCACAGAAAGAGCACAAAAGGTACTTGCGCTTGCACAAGAAGAGGCAATTAGACTCGGTCATAATAATATTGGTACGGAACATATCTTGCTTGGATTGGTAAGAGAGGGGGAAGGGATCGCTGCGAAGGCTCTCTATGCTTTAGGATTAAGCCCCGAAAAAATCCAGGAGGAAGTAGAAAACCTCATTGGCAAAGGTTCCGAAACCGTTCAAACGATTCATTATACGCCACGAGCGAAAAAGGTCATTGAGCTATCCATGGATGAAGCCAGGAAGCTTGGCCATTCCTATGTGGGAACAGAGCATGTGCTCCTTGGGCTGATTCGTGAAGGTGAAGGAGTCGCCGCAAGGGTGCTGAATAATCTCGGCGTAAGCCTTAATAAAGCAAGACAGCAAGTATTGCAATTGCTTGGCAGCAATGAAGCCGGCGTGCATCAAGGTGGATCATCCTCTGCTGCAAGTACGCCTACCCTTGATAGTCTGGCTCGTGACTTGACGGCCATAGCCAGAGAGGGAAGCCTTGACCCGGTTATTGGCAGGGGCAAAGAGATTCAGCGCGTTATCGAGGTACTGAGCCGCCGTACAAAGAATAACCCTGTTTTGATTGGAGAGCCTGGTGTCGGTAAAACGGCTATTGCTGAAGGCTTGGCCCAGCAAATCGTTAATAATGAAGTGCCTGAGATCTTGCGTGATAAACGTGTCATGACGCTTGATATGGGTACGGTTGTAGCCGGAACTAAGTACCGCGGTGAATTTGAGGACCGACTCAAGAAGGTGATGGATGAAATCCGCGCAGCTGGCAATGTCATTCTCTTTATTGATGAGCTCCATACCTTGATTGGTGCGGGCGGAGCTGAGGGTGCCATTGATGCGTCCAATATCTTGAAACCATCGCTTGCAAGGGGCGAGCTTCAATGCATCGGTGCGACAACGCTTGATGAGTATCGAAAATATATCGAGAAGGATGCGGCCCTTGAACGCCGATTCCAGCCGATACAAGTAGATGAGCCAACCATTGAGGAGTCTATTCAAATCCTAAAAGGTCTCCGTGACCGTTATGAGGCTCATCATCGCGTATCCATTACAGATGAAGCGATTGATGCGGCAGTGAAGCTGTCTGACCGCTACATTTCTGACAGGTTCTTGCCGGATAAGGCCATTGACTTAATTGATGAATCCGGCTCAAAGGTACGTCTCCGTTCTTATACAACGCCGCCTAATTTGAAAGAACTTGAGGTAAAACTAGAGGAAGCTCGCAAGGAAAAAGATGCGGCTGTCCAAAGCCAAGAGTTCGAGAAGGCAGCTTCCTTACGTGATATGGAGCAAAAATTGCGTGAAGAGCTTGAAAATACAAAGCGTACTTGGAAAGAAAAACAGGGCAAGGAAAACAGCGAGGTAACGGTTAATGATATTGCCCATGTCGTCTCTAGCTGGACTGGAATTCCGGTTACGAAGCTTGCGCAGACCGAATCGGATAAACTGTTGAATATGGAGCAAATCCTTCATAACCGTGTCATTGGCCAAGAAGAGGCAGTCAAAGCCATTTCGAAAGCGGTCCGCAGGGCGAGAGCAGGACTTAAGGATCCGAAGCGTCCAATTGGATCATTCATCTTCTTGGGACCTACTGGTGTCGGTAAAACAGAGCTTGCAAGAGCGCTTGCCGAGTCTATGTTCGGAGATGAAGATGCCATGATTCGGATTGATATGTCTGAGTATATGGAGAAACATTCTACATCCCGTTTGGTCGGTTCACCTCCAGGGTATGTCGGATATGAAGAGGGCGGTCAGTTAACGGAAAAAGTCCGCCGCAAACCTTATTCAGTTGTGCTGCTCGATGAGATTGAGAAGGCGCACCCTGATGTGTTCAACATCCTTTTGCAAGTGCTTGAGGATGGAAGGCTGACAGATTCAAAGGGGCGTACAGTGGACTTCCGAAATACGATTCTCATTATGACGTCCAATGTAGGGGCACATAGCTTGAAGAAGAATCGTTACGTAGGATTTAATATGCAGGATGAAGGCCAGGATTACAAGGATATGAAGGGGCAAGTTATGGATGAGCTCAAACGGGCTTTCCGTCCAGAATTCTTGAACAGGATTGATGAGATTATTGTCTTCCATTCCCTAGAGAAAACGCATCTTAAAGAAATCGTGACATTATTGACCAACCAATTAATTAAGCGCCTGAAGGAACAGGAAATCGATCTTGAGCTTTCAGATGCTGCCAAGGAAAAGATCGCTGAAGAGGGCTATGATCCTGATTATGGAGCTCGCCCGCTTAGAAGGGCCTTACAAAAACATGTTGAGGACTTCTTGTCTGAAGAGCTTTTAAGAGGCAATATAGATAAAGGAAAGAAAATCATCATTGATGTGGAAAATGGCGAATTCGCTGCTAAGACCGGTGAAAAAAGCCTGGCAAGTAAGTAAGCTTGAGTAAGCAAGAAGGGCACTTCCTATATGTGGATTGTGCCCTTTCCTTTCATTAGGAAAAAAAGCATGTTACCCTGTATTCAATAGGGGGTCATGCTTTCCTTTATAAGCGGGTAGTATCCCCTCTATTTCACCATACGGATCCGCGTTACCAAAGGATCCTCATCTATTATTTACTTCTAACACAATATCTTTGAGACATTTCCATAAAATATGAATCAAAAAAGGAGCGGGTATATTGTCCGCACCGTAAGAGAGGATACGTACATTAATGGCAAAGAAAAAAACAAAGTTCATTTGTCAGTCTTGCGGGTATGAATCTCCTAAATGGATGGGGAGATGCCCAGGGTGTAATGGTTGGAACACCATGACAGAGGAAGTCGAAATGGCAGCTTCAAAAAATCAGCGCAGGACAGCTTTTGCGCATACGGACCAGCCTATGTCAAAGCCGGTATCAATCATGACGGTCGGGACGGAGCAAGAGCCGAGGGTTATGACAGATTCCCGTGAGTTAAACCGTGTCCTTGGAGGCGGAATCGTGCCTGGGTCGCTATTATTGATTGGGGGAGACCCGGGGATAGGAAAATCCACTTTGCTTCTTCAGGTATCAGCTCAATTAGCAAGCAAGGATTATGATGTGTTATACATATCGGGAGAAGAGTCTGTCAAGCAGACAAAGCTGCGCGCTGTACGCTTAGGCGTCACTTCTGACCACCTTTTCGTTTATTCAGAAACCGATATGGGGATGATTGAACAGGCGATTGAGGCGATAAACCCAGATTTCGTCATCATTGACTCCATTCAAACCGTCTTCCATCCGGATGTCACTTCAGCACCTGGCAGTGTTTCTCAAGTGCGTGAATGTACAGCTGAATTGATGAGGCTGGCAAAGACAAAAGGCATTGCCATCTTCATTGTCGGCCATGTGACGAAAGAGGGCAATATTGCCGGACCGCGTCTATTAGAACATATGGTTGATACCGTTTTATATTTTGAAGGGGAAAGGCATCATACTTTCCGTATACTGCGGGCCGTGAAGAACCGCTTTGGCTCGACCAATGAGATGGGAATCTTCGAAATGAAGGAAGAGGGACTGGAAGAAGTCATGAACCCTTCCGAGATATTCCTTGAGGAACGATCACAAGGAGCCGCAGGTTCGACCGTTGTCGCTTCAATGGAAGGGACACGACCTATTTTGGTTGAGATTCAGGCCCTGATCTCTCCGTCGATTTTCCCTAATCCAAGGAGGATGGCAACGGGGATTGACCATAACCGCGTTTCATTACTAATGGCCGTGCTTGAGAAGCGGGTCGGCCTGTTATTGCAAAACCAGGATGCGTATTTGAAGGTGACAGGCGGCGTCAAGCTAGGAGAACCTGCTGTGGACCTTGCTGTCATCGTCAGCATTGCCTCCGGTTTCCGAGATGTGCCGACCAGAGCGACAGATTGTATTGTCGGTGAGGTAGGACTTACGGGAGAGGTTCGCAGGGTTTCTCGAATAGAGCAGCGAGTGAAGGAAGCGGCCAAACTCGGATTTGAACGAATTATCATACCGGCTAATAATTTGAGCGGGTGGACACCTCCATCTGATATCGAGGTTATTGGTGTGGGAACAGTTAGTGAAGCTTTGAAATATGCATTAGGGGGATAAAATAGATGGATAAAAAGGTAGTCGAACGGGATAAATCTCAGATTATACAACTTGTAGCCCCGGGGACGCCGCTGAGAGAAGGCTTGGATAATGTATTGCGTGCCAATACAGGAGGCTTGATTGTTGTAGGCTATAACGATAAGGTGAAGGGCCTTGTCGATGGAGGGTTTAAAATTGGCTGTCCATTTTCACCAAGTTATTTGTATGAGCTTGCGAAAATGGACGGAGCCATTATCTTGAATGATAAAATTGATACCATTATGTTCGCGAATGCGCATTTGGTGCCGGATAAGACGATTCCTTCCATGGAGACAGGTATGCGTCACCGGACTGCTGAGCGAATTGCGAAGGAAACAAAGTCACTTGTGATTGCCATTTCACAGAGACGAAATATCATTACTCTTTATCAAGGGAATTTCCGCTATGCCTTGAAAGAGCTGTCAGTCATTTTGACGAAAGCGAATCAGGCCATGCAAACCTTGGAGAAGTATCGGTCCGTTCTGGAGGAAAGCATCCAGAATCTGAGCAAGCTCGAATTCGAGGAGCTTGTTACGTTCGGTGATCTCACCCATGTCTTAAACCGGCTTATTATGGTTATTCGGATTAAAACAGAGTTATTATCCTACATGAATGAGTTAGGAGTAGAGGGGCGTTTGCTTCGTCTCCAGCTGAAGGAAATGTTAAGCAGTGTTGAGCAAGAGGCGCTTCATATCCTGAAGGACTATCATCATGATCCGGATACTTGCTCGCCTGAGAAGGTGTTTGAGCTGTTAGGCGAGATGTCCCAGTCTGAAGTCATTGAAGATACAGCCCTTATGAAGGCACTCGGTTATCCGGGAGCCATGCCGCCTGAGCAATCTGTGGCACCATGCGGATATCGTGTACTGCATAAGATTCCAAGGCTCCCCCTATCGATTATCCACAACCTCGTCAAGACATTTAAAACTTTGCCTGAGATCATGAAGGCAGATGTGGAAGACCTTGATGAAGTAGAGGGAATTGGCGAGGTTCGAGCAAAAAAAATCCATCAAGGACTAAAAAACCTTAAAAGTGTCAATAAATTATAAAAGGCAGAATTTTGACATATGCCTGACATACTAAAAGGTATAATAAAAGAAAGTAAGCGGGTAAACGTCAATAACATCATTTCACGGACTATGTTACAAGCAGTTTACATGACGTTTACAGGTTCGGTTTTAAAGGAAAATAAGTATGATGGCTGTTTCAGCTCGTTTATAATCAATATAGGAGGTGAAAAGAATGTTAAAAAGAGTACTGCAAATCTGTTTCATATTCATAGGCGGGGCACTGGGCATGGCGACATTGCCGGATTTATTGCCATTAATCAATATTGATAATGAGTTAATAACGAATCCGATTACTTCTGCTATTTTAGGTGCAATTATATTCTATCTCACTACTTTCTGGTTGGTTGATTATGTCGCCCATTTTATTAAATGGATTGAGGAGCAATTATTGATTGCCCCCATAACGGATATTATATTCGGAAGCTTAGGCTTATTAATTGGTCTTTTGCTGGCATTTTTAATTACGCTGCCGTTAAATTCTGTACCAATTCCCATCTTAAATACGGTCTCCCCCATTCTTTTGACATTAATATGCGGATACTTAGGTTTTCAGGTAGGTTTCAAGAAGAGGGATGAGCTAACGAAGCTGGTTACGAATTCTGTGAAGACAAAGAAAAAAGGTTCGGAGAAAGATGGCGATGCATTGGAGGAAACCACAGTCAAGAGAAAGGTTCTTGATACGAGTGTTATTATTGATGGCCGTATTGCGGATATTTGTAAGACAGGTTTCTTAGAAGGGCCAATCGTCATTCCGCAATTTGTGCTTGGAGAGCTGCAGCATATCGCGGATTCTTCTGATGCATTGAAACGAACCCGCGGCCGCAGAGGTTTGGATATTTTGAACAAGATTCAAAAGGAACTCCCGATTGAAGTGGAAATGTATGAGGGAGATTTTGAGGATATCGCTGAGGTGGACAGCAAGCTCGTCAAGTTAGCCAAAATAATTGATGGGATTGTGGTTACAAATGACTTCAACTTAAACAAGGTATGCGAATTCCAAAATGTTCAGGTGCTTAATATCAATGAGTTGGCCAACGCTGTTAAGCCGGTCGTGATTCCTGGAGAAGAGATGAATGTACAGGTCATCAAGGATGGCAAGGAGCAGAATCAAGGGGTTGCATACTTGGATGATGGCACAATGATTGTAGTTGAAGATGGCCGAAATTATATCGGCAAGAGGATTGACGTTATCGTGACATCTGTGCTGCAAACATCTGCTGGGCGGATGATATTCGCGAAACCGAAATTATTGGAAAAAGCTCTTTAAGCAGAAACCAAGGGGTATCATAAGTATGAAATATGAGGTCATTATACCTGCCGCAGGGCAAGGGAAGAGGATGAAGGCAGGGCGGAATAAGCTCTGGATTGAGCTAGAAGGAGAGCCGATTATCTGCCATACATTGCGCCAGTTTGGCACAGATGAAAATTGCATGCGCATTCTTCTCGTTGTGAATTCTTCTGAGGAGAATGAATTCCGTGAGCTGATAGAGAAATTAGGACTGGCCATTCCAATTGAACTTATTCACGGCGGGAGTGAGCGGCAATACAGCGTAAAGAATGCCGTTGATTCTATAGCCAGTTCAACTGAGATTGTCCTCGTCCATGACGGGGCAAGGCCTTTCATCACTGGTCCGCTGATCCGTGAGCTTGTCGAGAATGCAATCCTTCATGGGGCGAGCGTGCTCGCTGTCCCGGTAAAGGACACAATTAAGCAGGTAGAAGGAGCACTCATCACGAAAACGATTGAACGTTCAAGCTTGTGGGCTATTCAAACCCCGCAAGCTTTTCGTGTGTCATTGCTGCTTGAAGCTCATAGACAGGCTGAAGAGGACGGGTTTCTCGGGACTGATGATGCGAGCTTGCTTGAGCGGATAGGCAAGCCAGTGGCAATTACGGAAGGAAATTACGATAATATCAAAATTACGACTCCAGAGGATTTGTATTTCGCAAAGGCCATTCTGGAGAAGAATAGAGGAGTCTAACATGATTAGAATAGGGCAAGGTTTTGATGTACATCAATTAGTGGAAGGCCGTCCATTGATTATCGGTGGCATTACGATCCCTTATGAAAAAGGGTTGCTTGGACATTCTGATGCAGACGTTTTATTACATACTGTAGCAGATGCTGTCTTAGGTGCACTGGCAGAGGGAGATATCGGCAAGCATTTCCCTGATACGGATGCAGCATTTAAGGACGCCGATTCCAAGGTGCTGCTAGCTGAGGTATGGAAGCTCGCTAAGAAGAAAGGCTATAGACTTGGCAATATTGACTGCACAATCATTGCCGAGCGCCCGAAGATGCGCCCGTACATCGATCAGATGCGTGAGGTCATTGCAGGCATCCTTGAGGCTGAGATGGAACAGGTTAATGTGAAGGCGACAACAACTGAGAAACTAGGTTTCCCGGGAAGAGGAGAGGGGATTGCCTCACAGGCAGCCGTTCTTTTAGTAAAAGAATAAGGCTGGGCGGTTTTCTTCCTTTATGAATTAGTGTTAAAATGAACCCACATTAGTAACTTTATCTTTTTGGGAGGAAAAAAGAAATGACAAGCAGTATTCGTGTTCGGTATGCGCCAAGCCCAACTGGACATCTTCATATCGGTAATGCCAGAACAGCATTATTCAATTATTTATTTGCGAGAAGCCAAGGCGGAAGCTTCATCATCCGCATTGAAGATACAGATCAGAAGAGAAATATTGAAGGCGGCGAAGAGAGCCAATTGAAATATTTGAAATGGCTGGGCATCGACTGGGATGAGAGCATTGATAAAGAAGGAGCTTATGGTCCTTACCGCCAGTCGGAACGTCTTGACATCTATAAACAATATTATACAGATCTTCTTAACAGAGATATGGCTTATAAATGCTATTGTACGGAAGAGGAATTAGAGCAGGAGCGAGCGGCCCAAATGGAACGCGGCGAAACACCGGCTTATTCCGGGAAATGCAGACATTTAACGAAGGAGCAGCAAGAAGCTCTTGAAGCAGAAGGCAGAAAGCCAAGCATTCGTTTCGTTGTACCAAAAGGCAAAGTGTATACATTCAACGATATGGTTAAAGGTGAAGTTTCTTTTGAATCCGACGGCATCGGTGATTTTGTCATCATTAAGAAGGATGGCATCGCGACTTATAATTTCGCGGTAGCAATCGACGATCATCTTATGGAGATCTCCCATGTTCTTCGAGGAGACGATCATATTACAAATACACCAAAGCAATTGATGGTTTATGAGGCATTTGATTGGGAGCCTCCTGTATTCGGCCATATGACATTAATCGTCAATGAAAGCCGCAAGAAATTGAGCAAGCGGGATGAATCTATCATCCAATTCATTGAGCAATACGAGGAATTGGGCTTCTTGCCTGAGGCGCTGTTCAACTTCATCGCATTGCTCGGATGGTCTCCGAGCGGTGAGGAGGAGCTCTTCACGAAGGATGAGTTCATCTCTATCTTTGATGCGGATCGCTTATCTAAATCTCCGGCATTGTTCGATAAGCAAAAGCTTACATGGATGAACAATCAGTACATGAAGAAGGTTGATACAGAACGTGTGCTTGAGCTAGCTCTTCCACATCTTTTAAAAGCAGGCCTTGTGTCTGAGAACATGACAGATGAAGAGCGACAATGGGTGTATAAGCTTGTTGAGCTCTATCAAGAGCAAATGAGCTTCGGTGCTGAGATTGTAGAGCTTTCTGGTTTGTTCTTTAAGGACGAGCTTGTTTACGATGAAGAGGCGAGGGAAATACTAGGGGATGAGACTGTTCCAGAAGTACTTGGCGCGTTCCTGAATGAAGTGAACACAATCGCAGAGTTTACGGATGCGGAGATTAAGGCTTCTATCAAGCGTGTGCAGAAGGAAACAGGCCATAAAGGCAAGAAGCTGTTCATGCCGATACGTGTTGCGGTGACAGGTCAAGCCCATGGGCCAGACCTGCCGAAGGCGATTGCCCTTCTTGGACGTGAGAAAGTAAAAATCCGTTTAGAGGGACTTTTACATTAACAATTGAGCAGAAATATAATATAGTATAGATACAACTAATAGGATAAAGCGTTGAGCGGGGAAAAGTAAGATTTTAGGTATGAGGTTTGACAGAGAATAACCATCATTGGCTGAAAGTGGTTAAAACCGTCATGTAATCTGAATGCGCCCCTGAGTCCTTCTTTGAACACCGCAAAAAGCGGATTAGTAGGGGAAGGCGGCATCCCATTGCCGTTATGAAAAGGAAAGTTGGGGTTCTTAAGACTTTTTTGAGAGCCCAAACAGAGTGGAACCGCGCGAATAAAGCGTCTCTGTCCTTCGATGACAGAGGCGCTTTTTTATTTGGGGAAGATGGGGGAAGGCTTTATTGGACTACAGGCTTTGCTGTAGTCATATAAAAGGGGGTTATGTACATGTGGAAGCGAATGAAAGAGGATATAGATGTCATATTTGAACAAGATCCGGCTGCACGTTCTACGATTGAAATTATTTTAACTTATTCCGGCTTGCATGCGATTTGGAGCCATCGCATCGCGCATGCCTTATATAAACGCCGACTCAAGTTTCTCGCGCGAGCTGTATCCCAGATTAGCCGCTTTTTCACAGGGATTGAGATTCATCCGGCGGCAAAGATAGGACGACGCCTTTTCATCGACCATGGGATGGGTGTCGTGATAGGGGAGACCTGTGAGATTGGCGATAATGTCATTGTCTACCAAGGTGTTACTTTAGGGGGGACCGGTAAAGAGGGAGGCAAGCGGCATCCGACGATAGAGGATAATGTATTAATTGCTACAGGCGCGAAGGTTCTTGGTTCTATTGTTATTGGGGAGAACTCAAAGGTTGGAGCGGGGTCAGTTGTCTTAAAGGATGTGCCGGCTAATTCAACGGTTGTTGGAATCCCGGGCAAGGTGGTCATAAAGGATGGAGTTCGGCTGAAGCAGGACTTGAATCACCGTGACCTTCCAGATCCGGTCGAAGATCAATGTCAGCAAATGCAGCAACAGATTGATGTGTTAAAGCAGGAGCTTACGGAATTACGAAAGGAGTTAAAAAAACATGAGCATTCAAATTTATAATACGCTTACGAGAAAGAAGGAGCCCTTCCGACCAATAGAGGAAGGAAAAGTAAAGATGTATGTATGTGGTCCGACTGTATATAACTATATTCATATAGGAAATGCACGTCCGGCTATCGTCTTTGATACGGTTCGGAACTACTTGAAATATAAAGGGTATGACGTTAAGTATGTCTCAAACTTCACAGATGTTGATGATAAATTAATTAAAGCCGCACGTGAGCTTCAAGAGGATGTGCCAGCTACAGCTGACCGGTTCATTCAAGCTTATTTCGAGGATGTTAGCGCCTTAGGCTGCCAAAAGGCAGATGTTCATCCGCGGGTTATGGAAAATATGGATCTGATTATTGAATTCATTCAGGCCTTGGTTGATAAGGGCATGGCTTATGAATCCGGCGGAGATGTATACTTCCGAACAAGAGAATTTGACGGGTATGGAAAGCTTTCTCACCAGTCCATTGATGAGCTCCGTGTGGGCGCGCGTATTGAAGTGGATGAAAGAAAGCAGGATGCACTTGACTTCACTTTATGGAAAGCTGCTAAAGAGGGGGAAATCTCCTGGGATAGTCCGTGGGGCAAAGGCCGACCTGGCTGGCATATCGAATGTTCTGCTATGGCGAAAAAGTATTTAGGTGAGACGATTGATATTCATGCCGGCGGCCAGGACTTGGCATTCCCTCATCATGAGAATGAAATCGCTCAATCAGAAGCTTTAACGGGCAAACCATTTGCGAACTATTGGATGCATAATGGATATATCAATATTGATAATGAGAAGATGTCCAAATCACTCGGTAACTTTGTCACCGTTCATGACATCATCAAGCATCATGACCCCATCGTTTTGCGTTTCTTTATTCTATCGGTTCATTATCGCAATCCAATCAATTACAGCGAGGAGCTGCTTGAGGCAACGAAGCTTTCATTTGACCGCTTGCGAACAACTTATGAGAACTTAAAGCACCGGCAAAGCGCAAGCACAAACATCGCGGCGAATGATGATGAATGGCTCGAGAAAATCAAAGGACTCCATGCGGCATTTGAGGAAGCGATGGATGATGACTTTAATACGGCTAACGCGATTTCTGTTCTTTTTGAGCTCTCCAAGCTTGGGAATCATTATCTGCTAGAGAAGGTGACATCTGCTGATGTGATTGAAGCCTTCTTGAATGAGTTCAGGGAACTCTTCGGTGTACTTGGAATGCCGATTGAGGTAGAAGAGACACTCGATGAAAGAATCGAGAAATTAATCGAAGAGCGTAATCGTGCGAGAAAAGAACGCAATTTCGCCCGGTCAGATGAAATCAGAGATCAATTAAAAGAGATGAACATCATTTTGGAGGACACTCCTCAGGGCACACGCTGGAAACGGGGATAAGAGAATGATTGATTTAAAGGAGTTAGACATAAAAGGATTGGGAAGCCTGGCCCTCGCTTATATTGGTGATGCCGTCTATGAAGTGCATATCCGGCATCATCTCTTGCTTTCAGGGCAGGTAAAGCCTAATAAGCTTCATAAGGAAGCAACGAAATATGTGTCAGCGAAGGCTCAGAGCGCGGTGCTGCATTACATGCTTGAGGAGAAGCTGTTAAGCGAGGAAGAAGAAGCGGTTGTACGCCGGGGAAGGAATGCGAAGTCCGGGACCGTACCGAAGAATACGGACGTTCAGACGTACCGCTATTCCACTGCCTTTGAAGCGCTGATTGGTTATTTGTATGGAAGCAGACAGGAGGAGCGTTTGAATGAACTTATCAGGATATCGATTCAGTATAAAGAAGGGAAGTGAATATAATGAGCAATGATTTAATTATGGGACGCAATACGGTGCTTGAAGCATTGCGCTCGGAGCGGGACATTCATAAAATTTGGGTTGCTGAAGGGGCGACAAAGGGACAAATTCAGCAAGTGGTCGCTGTAGCGAAAGAGAATAAAGTCATGATTCAAGTCGTGCCGAAGAAAAAGCTCGACCAGATGGTTGAAGGAAACCACCAAGGAGTCATTGCCCAAGTGGCGGCTTATCAATATGCGGAGCTGGATGATATTTTCCGCAAGGCTGCGAACAAACAGGAGGACCCGTTTATCTTACTGCTTGATGAACTGGAAGATCCTCATAATCTCGGTTCAATCCTTCGTACGGCAGATGCCTCCGGCGTGCATGGCATCATCATTCCGAAGAGAAGATCTGTCGGGCTGACAGCAACAGTAGCGAAATCCTCTACTGGGGCGATTGAGCATGTGCCAGTCGTGCGTGTGACCAATCTTTCCCGGACAATCGAGGAATTGAAGGAGCGCGGTGTATGGATTGCGGGAACTGATGCGAAAGGAAGTCAGGATTATCGCAAAATGGACGGGACCATGCCGCTCGGTATTGTCATCGGAAGTGAAGGCCGCGGGATGAGCCGTATCATTAAAGAAAAATGTGATTTCCTCTTCCATTTGCCAATGGTCGGCCATGTTACCTCCCTTAACGCCAGTGTTGCGGCAAGCCTGCTTATGTATGAGGTTTACCGTAAGCGCCATCCACTAGGGCAATGATATGAAAACCATACTGGTTGTGGATGGTTATAATATCATTGGCGCCTGGCCAGACCTAAAGAGGCTGAGAGACCTTGATTTAGCGGCTGCTAGAGATCGGCTGATTGACATGATGGCTGAGTATCAAGGTTTCTCCGGCCATCAGGTCATCATCGTTTTTGATGCCTACTTTGTCCAAGGGACAGAAAAGAAGTATCGTAATTCAATGGTTGAGGTTATTTTCACTAAAGAGAATGAGACGGCGGATGAACGGATTGAACGCCTGGCTTCAGAATTAATTAAAATCAATACAAATGTATATGTCGCAACCTCCGATTATACAGAGCAAAGGACAATATTCGCGCAAGGCGCGTACAGAAAATCTGCGAGAGAATTATTGCAGGAAATGGGCTATATTCAAAGAGAAATCGACAAAAAACTCAATGAAAAGATGGAGAAACAGCCAAGTTCCCGCATTCCACTTAGTCGAGAAGTGTCGGAAATATTCGAAAAATGGCGACGAGGAAATCTTTGAGGACGTTGACGCTATAAAAACGCTTACTGTATAATATTTCTATCTTTGGTATCCTACGGAGGGATCGGTGTGGCAATATCTATCGGGGCAAGCTTGAGTGGCGACTATGGTCTTTTGGATGATGAATTGTTGGTTGACCGGGTGCATAAGGGCGATAGCGAAGCCCTGGATTATTTGATACACAAGTATAGAAACTTTGTTAGGGCTAAAGCGAGAACGTACTTTTTGATTGGTGCAGATAAAGAGGATATTGTTCAAGAAGGGATGATTGGTTTATTTAAGGCCATTAGGGACTATCGGGAGGACAAGCTGACTTCTTTTAAGGCGTTTGCCGAGCTTTGCATAACAAGGCAGATTATTACGGCAATCAAGACGGCGACAAGGCAGAAGCATATTCCGCTTAATTCCTATGTTTCTTTGGACAAGCCCATCTATGATGAGGAATCGGATCGAACCCTGATGGATGTCATTACAGGGGTGAAGGTGATGGATCCTGAAGAGCTGTTTATTAATCAGGAAGAGTTCGATTATATAGAGCTTAAGATGAGTGAATTGCTGAGCGACTTGGAAAGAAAGGTCTTGTCGCTGTATCTTGATGGACAATCCTATCAGGAGATATCAGAGGAGCTGAATCGGCATGTGAAGTCGATTGATAATGCGCTGCAGAGAGTGAAACGTAAGCTTGAACGGTATTTAGAAGTCTGATAGTGAAATATATGCCAGTGAACATGCTGTCAATAGTTTTATTGACAGACAATTTTCTACATGATAAATTTGTTAGTGAATTGTCATGAATATAGGTGTAATTTATGAATAAAAAAGTTATCATTGCTTGTACGAAGTGTGGCTCGAGGAATTATTCGACGAATTACAAACAAGCCGACGAGAAGGCTCTTAGGCTTGAACTTAATAAATTTTGTAAAACCTGTAATACTCACACACCTCATAAACAAACAATCTAATGTTTAAATCCTGAGAATACTGTAGGTTGGAGGTTTCATATTGATGCAGCGCATTCTAGAGTTCTTCCGAGGCGTATCACGCGAAATGAAAAAGGTTAGCTGGCCTAAGAAAAAAGAGCTAACGACGTATACGATTACAGTTCTCGCAACTGTCATTATTATGTCCGTATTTTTTGCGGTTGTTGATTTAGGTTTGTCAGAACTTATTCGTCTTATTCTTGGATAGTGAATAAAGAGAGTAAAACATGGTATAATGGAAATTAGCATAAACAAACGTTACTAAGAAGCCCGGAGACGGGTTTTTTAATTTGTCTAAAAAACGCCCTATGTTAAGCTGGAAAGCTATGTTTTGTAGAGTAGGAAAGATTGATGATTTACACGACTGGTAGTTCCCGAAATTACCGTTTACAAGGAGGGAAGGACATTAAGTCCTAAAGAAAATGGAGAAAAATTGGTATGTTGTTCATACGTATTCCGGTTACGAGAACAAGGTAAAAGCAAATTTAGAAAAACGCGTTGAATCGATGGGGATGCAAGATAAAATCTTCCGCGTCATCGTACCGGAAGAGGAAGAAACTGATTTCAAAAACGGCAAGAAAAAAGTCGTGAAGAAAAAGGTGTTCCCGGGTTACGTTCTTGTTGAGATTGTCATGACGGATGATTCCTGGTATGTAGTGCGCAATACGCCAGGTGTTACTGGGTTCGTCGGATCAACTGGTTCAGGCTCCAAACCGATTCCATTATTGCCAGAAGAAGCAGCGGTCATCCTCAAGCGTATGGGCATGGATGAAAAGAGAATCGAGATCGACTTGTTTGTTGGCGAAGCGGTTAAGGTTAAAGAAGGTCCATTCGCGGAATTTGCAGGAACAATCGAAGAGCTTGATAAAGCGAAGGGTAAATTGAAAGTACTTGTCAATATGTTTGGCAGAGATACGCCAGTAGAATTGGATTTCGACCAGGTGGAAAAATTATAATCCTGAAAAACTTGCCTTTCATATTAAAAAGTGATAAGATTTCAAAGGTCAGTATGTCTCAATACGAGACCTGAACTAATGGTATATTCTTTATGGACGAATAAAGAATGATTGTATATTTGAGTGGGAGGGCAAGATGCCCATTTACCACATCACGGACGATAAGGAGGTGTGTCTCGTGGCTAAAAAAGTAATTAAAATCGTGAAATTGCAGATTCCTGCAGCAAAAGCTAATCCAGCTCCACCAGTTGGTCCTGCACTAGGTCAAGCCGGTGTTAACATCATGGGCTTCTGTAAAGAGTTCAACGCTCGTACAGCAGAACAAGCAGGTCTAATCATCCCTGTTGAAATCACAGTATTTGAAGACCGTTCTTTCACTTTTATTACAAAAACTCCTCCAGCAGCTGTTCTTCTTAAGAAAGCGGCAGGAATTGAGTCTGGTTCTGGTGAACCAAACCGTAATAAAGTTGCAACAGTTAAACGTGACAAAGTACGTGAAATCGCTGAATCAAAAATGCCTGACTTAAACGCAGCAAACGTTGAAGCAGCTATGCGTATGGTAGAAGGTACTGCTCGCAGTATGGGTATTGTCATCGAAGACTAATTGTTGTATGGAGGTTGCGAATGTACGGTACACTCGCAACCTTTTTCGTGGGAGGTCAAATTCCGTTATAACCACAATATAGGAGGAAATTAACAATGGCTAAGAAAAGCAAAAAATATGCTGAAGCACTTCAGCTTGTAGATCGTACAAAAGCGTATTCCGTAACAGAAGCAGTTGAATTAGCTAAGAAAACAAACTTTGCTAAATTCGACGCAACTGTAGAAGTAGCATTCCGTCTTGGGGTTGACCCTAAGAAAGCGGACCAACAAATCCGCGGCGCGGTTGTTCTTCCAAACGGTACTGGTAAAACTCAACGTGTATTAGTATTTGCGAAAGGTGAAAAGCTTAAAGAAGCTGAAGCTGCAGGTGCTGATTTCGTTGGCGATACTGACTACATCAACAAAATCCAACAAGGTTGGTTCGACTTCGATGTAATCGTTGCAACTCCTGACATGATGGGTGAAGTTGGTAAATTAGGCCGCGTCCTTGGACCTAAAGGTTTAATGCCAAACCCTAAAACAGGTACAGTTACATTCGATGTTACAAAAGCAATCAATGAAATCAAAGCTGGTAAAGTTGAATACCGTGTAGACAAAGCTGGTAACATTCACGTGCCAATCGGAAAAGTTTCTTTCGAAGACAGCAAGCTAGTTGAGAACTTCACAACTATTTTTGAAACACTTCAAAAAGCGAAGCCAGCAGCTGCTAAAGGCACATACATGAAAAACGTTGCCATCACTACTACTATGGGACCTGGCGTTAAAGTAGACCCATCTTCTTTCTAAGCTTGATAAAATATATTTGACAACCAGATAATTATTTTATATAATTTGTCAGGTGTTATAAATTAAACTTAACATTTATGCCATAGACAGCAGGTGCTGATAAGCTTAATTCCCTGCCGAGGTATTCGATCATAATAGAACTATTTTGTTCGGACTATCATCGTACCTCCATGTCTAGATTAGATATGGAGGTTTTTTACGGGTGTGAATGGTAACATTCTACAGGAGGTGTTAATATGAGCAGTGCGATTAACGCAAAGAAACAAATTGTTGACGAAATTGCTGGCAAACTGAAAGACAGTGTTTCCACAGTCGTTGTTGACTACCGTGGATTGAACGTTGCAGAAGTGACAGAACTTCGTAAACAACTACGTGAAGCAGGCATCGAGTTCAAAGTTTACAAAAACTCCATGACTCGCCGTGCAGCAGATCAAGTTGAACTTTCTGGCCTTAACGAAGCTCTTACTGGTCCAAATGCGATTGCATTCAGTAACGAGGACGTTGTAGCTCCGGCTAAAATCTTGAATGACTTCGCGAAAAAACACGAAGCTCTAGAAATCAAAGCAGGTGTTATCGAAGGTAACGTTGCATCTGTTGAAGAAGTTAAAGCTCTTGCAGAACTTCCGTCTCGCGAAGGTTTGCTATCCATGTTGCTCAGCGTGCTTCAAGCGCCTATCCGCAACTTGGCTCTTGCTACAAAAGCTGTGGCAGATCAAAAAGAAGAACAAGGAGCTTAATCGCTTCTTGATAAGCAATGCGTATATCATGATTCACTAAAATTAAGGAGGAACTTTATAATGACTAAAGAACAAATCATTGAAGCAGTCAAAAATATGACTGTTTTAGAACTTAACGATCTTGTAAAAGCAATTGAAGAAGAATTCGGCGTAACTGCAGCTGCTCCTGTAGCTATGGTTGGTGCTGCTGGCGGAGAAGCTGCAGCTGAGAAAACTGAATTTGATGTAATCCTAGCTTCTGCTGGCGATCAAAAAATCAAAGTTATCAAAGTGGTACGTGAAATCACAGGTCTTGGTCTTAAAGAAGCAAAAGAACTTGTTGACAACACACCAAAAGCTCTTAAAGAAGGCGCTTCTAAAGAAGAAGCTGAAGAAATCAAAGCTAAACTTGAAGAAGTTGGCGCTGGCGTAGAAGTTAAGTAATTTAACATTTGCCATCGTAAAGCTCGCTGTATTTGCAGCGGGCTTTTTTTAGCCTTTATGAGTATAAAGCATGTCCCATGCGGCATACTATAATGATTTGATGGTTGAATAAGGAGTATGCAAGAGAGTCTTTTTAAATTGTGGTTGCTTAGGAGGAGATGCGCATGACGAATCATTATTACTCCCGTAATCCTGAGGTCGAGAGCAAGCCGGAGCAGTGGAGCTTCACGCTTAGAGGGAAGGAATATCGCTTTAAGACAGATGCCGGAGTCTTTTCTAAACGAGAGGTCGATTTTGGTTCGAGATTATTAATTGAAGCCTTTGAATGCAGTCTGGAGGATGATAGGCCAATCATCGATATCGGCTGCGGTTATGGCCCAATCGGTTTATCGGTTGCAAGCCTATATCCGAACAGGACTGTTCATATGGTAGATGTGAATGCGAGAGCTATCGACCTATCAAAGGAAAATGCTCAAGCAAATGGGATTCGTAATGTGAATGTTTATGAGAGTTCTGTATTCAGTGAAGTGAAGGAAACGGACTTTGCGGCCGTCATCTCAAACCCTCCCATTCGTGCCGGCAAGAAAGTCGTGCATGAAATTCTGGAGGAAAGCAAACGGTTTTTGGAAACAGGCGGCGAGCTTTGGATTGTTATTCAGAAGAAGCAGGGTGCGCCGAGTGCCATGGCAAAAATGGAAGAAGTATTTGGGAATGTAGAGGTCGTTTTGAAGAAAAAAGGTTACTATATTCTTAAATCTAAAAAAGTTTGACTTGACAATATGCCTATGTTAATATTATAAAATGCAAATATATAATTTGGGACACCCTGCACATTTTCATGTATGAATAAATTTATGTGTATATGTTCTGGATAATATGGAAAAAATAAACCAATACTATGCGTTTTTGAGATTGTGGTTTTCAGTGTGAAACCCTTTTTCTTTTTTGTTCAACCGCTAACTTTTGGCGGAATGATAAATTAATTATAAACGCTTTATATGAGGGGTGAATCAGTTGACAGGTCAACTTGTTCAGTATGGACGACATCGCCAACGCCGGAGCTATGCGCGTATTAGCGAAGTGCTCGAATTGCCGAATTTAATTGAAATTCAAACCTCTTCCTATCAATGGTTTCTTGATGAGGGTTTAAGAGAAATGTTCCAAGACATTTCCCCTATCGAGGATTTTACAGGAAATCTGTCTCTGGAATTTATCGATTACAGTCTCGGAGATCCGAAATATCCTGTGGAAGAATCTAAGGAGAGGGACGTAACCTACTCCGCCCCATTACGGGTTAAAGTAAGGCTTGTAAACAAAGAGACGGGTGAAGTTAAAGACCAAGATGTCTTTATGGGTGATTTCCCTCTCATGACAGAAACGGGAACGTTTATCATAAACGGTGCCGAACGCGTTATTGTATCGCAATTGGTGCGCTCCCCTAGCGTGTACTACAGCGGAAAGGTAGATAAAAACGGAAAGCAAGGGTTTACTGCGACCGTTATACCGAACCGTGGTGCATGGCTGGAGTATGAAACAGATGCGAAGGATGTCGTATACGTCAGAATCGATCGTACAAGAAAGCTGCCGGTAACGGTTCTTTTGCGTGCACTTGGATTTGGCTCTGATCAAGAAATCATCGATTTAGTCGGTGATAACGAATATATCCGCAATACGCTTGAGAAAGACAATACGGAAAGTACTGAAAAAGCTTTGCTTGAGATTTATGAGCGCCTTCGCCCAGGCGAGCCGCCTACGGTTGAAAATGCAAAGAGCTTGCTCGTGTCACGCTTCTTCGATCCGAAGAGATACGACCTTGCTAATGTTGGACGCTATAAAATCAACAAAAAGCTTCATATAAAAAACCGCTTATTCAACCAGCGTGTAGCTGAAACTTTGGTAGACCCAGAGACAGGCGAAATCCTTGTTGAAAAAGATGCTATTTTAGACCGCCGTACGCTTGATAAGATTATCCCTTATCTCGAAAACGGGATTGGCTTCAAAACGTACAACCCTGCGGGCGGAGTGGTAGAGGATGAAGTTCTTGTTCAGAACGTAAAGATCTACGCTCCGAATGATGCAGAAGGCGAGAAGATCATCAACGTGATCGGTAATGCCTATGTTGAGAAGAAAGTGAAAAATATCACGCCAGCAGATATCGTTGCTTCCATCAGTTATTTCTTTAACTTGTTGCACGGTGTCGGTGATACAGATGATATTGACCACTTAGGAAACCGTCGCCTGCGTTCTGTCGGCGAGCTGCTCCAAAATCAATTCAGAATCGGTTTATCCCGTATGGAACGGGTTGTGCGCGAGAGAATGTCTATTCAAGATACGAATACAATCACGCCGCAGCAGCTCATTAACATCCGTCCGGTAATTGCGTCCATTAAAGAGTTCTTCGGAAGCTCTCAATTGTCACAGTTCATGGACCAAACAAACCCTCTTGCTGAATTGACTCATAAGCGTCGTCTATCTGCCCTTGGACCTGGTGGTTTAACAAGGGAACGTGCCGGAATGGAAGTGCGTGACGTTCACTACTCCCACTATGGCCGTATGTGTCCGATTGAAACACCAGAGGGTCCAAACATCGGGCTAATCAACTCCTTATCGACATTCGCGAAGGTGAACCCGTATGGCTTTATTGAAACACCATACCGCCGTGTTGACCCTGCGACAGGAAAAGTAACTGACAGAATCGATTACTTGACTGCTGATGAGGAAGATCTATATGTAGTAGCACAGGCAAATGCCCCGTTAACCGAAGACGGCGCATTCCAAAACGAAGAAGTTGTTGCACGTTTCCGTGGTGAAAATACGGCTGTTAGACGTGACCGTGTCGATTACATGGACGTATCACCTAAACAGGTTGTATCAGCGGCGACAGCTTGTATCCCGTTCTTGGAAAACGATGACTCCAACCGTGCCCTTATGGGAGCGAACATGCAACGTCAAGCAGTTCCTCTCATCAGACCGCAAGCTCCGCTTGTTGGAACAGGTATGGAATATGTATCAGGAAAAGACTCCGGTGCGGCAGTCATCTGTAAACATCCGGGTATCGTTGAACATGTTGAAGCAAGAGAAATCTGGGTAAGACGCATTAGCGAAGTGGATGGTCAAGAGGTTAAAGGTAACCTTGATAAGTACCGTACCCTTAAATTCATCCGTTCTAACCAAGGTACTTGCTACAACCAGCGCCCGATTGTTAAAGCCGGCGACCGTGTTGTCAAAGGCGAAATCCTTGCAGATGGACCTTCCATGGAACTAGGTGAATTGGCACTTGGCCAAAACGTACTTGTTGCCTTCATGACATGGGATGGCTACAACTATGAGGATGCCATCATTATGAGTGAACGTCTTGTAAAAGACGATGTCTATACATCTATTCATATTGAAGAATATGAGTCAGAAGCCCGTGATACGAAGCTTGGGCCTGAAGAAATTACGCGTGACATTCCGAACGTTGGAGAAGAAGCTCTTCGCAACCTCGATGAGCGCGGCATTATCCGCATTGGTGCGGAAGTAAAAGACGGAGACCTTCTCGTTGGTAAAGTAACGCCTAAGGGCGTGACAGAACTGACTGCCGAAGAAAGATTGCTTCATGCAATCTTTGGCGAGAAAGCCCGTGAAGTTCGTGATACATCCCTTCGCGTGCCACATGGCGGCGGCGGTATTGTTCACGATGTAAAAGTCTTCACACGTGAAGATGGCGATGAACTGCCTCCAGGCGTTAACCAATTGGTGCGCGTGTACATCGTTCAAAAACGTAAAATCCATGAGGGAGATAAAATGGCCGGCCGTCACGGTAACAAAGGGGTAATTTCCCGCATCTTGCCGGAAGAGGATATGCCATTCCTTCCAGATGGAACACCTGTTGATATCATGTTGAACCCACTAGGGGTACCATCACGTATGAATATCGGTCAGGTATTGGAGCTTCACCTCGGTATGGCTGCCAGAAAGCTTGGCATTCACGTAGCGACACCGGTATTTGACGGTGCGAGGGAAGAAGATGTTTGGGATACAATCGAAGAAGCCGGAATGGCTCGCGATGCCAAAACAATCCTTTACGATGGAAGAACAGGAGAACCGTTCGACAACCGCGTTTCTGTTGGTATCATGTACATGATCAAACTGGCGCACATGGTTGACGATAAACTCCATGCCCGTTCAACTGGGCCATACTCACTTGTTACGCAGCAGCCGCTTGGCGGTAAAGCCCAATTCGGCGGACAGCGTTTCGGTGAGATGGAGGTTTGGGCGCTTGAAGCTTATGGTGCTGCATACACTCTTCAAGAGATTCTTACAGTTAAATCCGATGATGTTGTCGGCCGTGTGAAAACATACGAAGCCATCGTCAAAGGCGATAATGTTCCAGAACCTGGCGTTCCTGAATCCTTCAAAGTATTGATTAAGGAACTTCAAAGCTTAGGTATGGATGTGAAGATTCTCTCCGGTGACGATCAAGAAATCGAGATGCGTGACCTTGAAGATGATGATGATATCCATCAAGCAGACACATTAACCATTGATCCAGATGTGAAAAGCCCTGAATCAGAGACGGTTGGAACGATAGAGTAACCAGAGTGAGATTGGGATACAGAAAGGGAGGTAGGCCCCTTGTTGGATGTAAATAATTTTGAGTATATGAAAATAGGCCTTGCTTCACCGGATAAGATTCGCTCTTGGTCTTTCGGAGAAGTGAAAAAGCCAGAAACAATTAACTACCGTACACTAAAACCTGAGAAAGACGGGTTGTTCTGTGAGCGCATTTTCGGTCCTACTAAGGACTGGGAATGCCATTGCGGTAAATATAAAAGAGTACGTTACAAAGGCGTTGTATGTGACCGCTGTGGCGTAGAGGTAACTAGAGCAAAGGTAAGACGTGAGCGCATGGGCCATATCGAATTGGCTGCTCCTGTCTCCCACATCTGGTACTTCAAAGGTATTCCTAGCCGTATGGGCCTTGTTTTAGACATGTCCCCTCGTGCACTTGAAGAAGTTATCTACTTCGCTTCTTACGTAGTAACAGAAGCAGGCGATACAGCCCTTGAGAAGAAACAGCTTCTTTCTGAGAAAGAATACCGTGCTTATCGTGATAAATACGGCAGCAAGTTCCAAGCTGGAATGGGTGCTGAGTCCATTAAAAAGCTTCTTCAAGATGTAGACCTTAACAAAGAGGTTGAGTCATTGAAAGAAGAGCTGAAAACAGCTCAAGGACAACGCCGTACACGCGCAATCAAACGCCTTGAAGTGTTGGAAGCGTTCCGTAACTCCGGAAATGAACCTTCTTGGATGATCCTTGATGTGCTTCCGGTTATTCCGCCGGAACTTCGTCCAATGGTTCAGCTTGACGGCGGACGTTTCGCAACAAGTGACTTGAACGATCTATATCGTCGTGTCATCAACCGTAATAACCGTTTGAAACGCCTTCTTGACCTCGGCGCTCCTAGCATCATCGTGCAAAACGAAAAACGTATGCTGCAGGAAGCTGTCGATGCCTTGATTGACAATGGACGCCGCGGCCGTCCGGTAACAGGACCAGGTAACCGTCCGCTTAAGTCTCTTTCCCACATGCTTAAAGGGAAACAAGGCCGTTTCCGTCAAAACTTGCTTGGTAAACGTGTTGACTATTCCGGACGTTCCGTTATCGTCGTAGGTCCGAACCTTAAAATGTATCAATGCGGTCTGCCAAAAGAAATGGCGATTGAGCTATTCAAGCCTTTCGTAATGAAAGAGCTAGTTGAAAAAGGATTGGCGCACAACATCAAATCCGCTAAGAGAAAGATCGAAAGACATTCTCCGGATATCTGGGATGTGCTTGAAGAGGTTATTAAGGAGCATCCAGTTCTCTTAAACCGTGCCCCAACGCTTCACCGTTTGGGAATCCAGGCGTTTGAGCCAACGTTGGTTGAAGGACGCGCAATCCGTTTGCATCCGCTCGTATGTACAGCGTACAACGCTGACTTTGACGGTGACCAAATGGCCGTTCACGTTCCGCTATCAGCAGAAGCCCAAGCAGAAGCACGCCTGCTTATGCTAGCAGCCCAAAACATCCTTAACCCTAAGGATGGAAAACCGGTTGTTACACCATCACAGGATATGGTTCTAGGTAACTACTATCTAACAATGGAAAGACCAGGTGCAGTGGGCGAGGGAATGATCTTCAATGATACAAATGAAGCCATCCTAGCTTACCAAAATGGATATGTACATTTGCATACACGTGTAGCAGTGCATGCAAGTTCTTTAAATAACCAAACGTTCACGGAAGAACAAAACAAACAATTGTTGCTGACAACTGTCGGTAAATTGATTTTCAATGAAATTCTTCCTGAAACATTCCCGTACATCAACGAACCGACACGTTCTAATCTGGAAGAAAAAACTCCAGAGAAGTACTTCGTTGAAAAGGGTGCAAACGTGAAGGAAATCTTCGCAGAGCGCGAAAGAATCCAGCCGTTTAAGAAAAAAATCCTTGGAAACATCATTGCAGAAGTATTCAAGCGTTTCAAAATCACTGAAACGTCCAAAATGCTTGACCGCATGAAGGATCTAGGATTCAAATACTCTACTCGTGCCGGTATTACGGTAGGGGTTGCAGATATCGTCGTATTACCAGAGAAACAAGAGATTCTTGATAAAGCTCAAACGAAGGTTGACGGTGTCATGAAGCAATTCAGACGTGGTCTCATCACAGAAGAAGAGCGTTATGATCGTGTTATCTCAATCTGGAGTGAAGCGAAGGATGATATTCAAGGCAAGCTGATGGCATCCTTGCACCATTTAAACCCAATCTTCATGATGAGTGACTCTGGTGCCCGTGGTAACGCATCTAACTTCACGCAGCTTGCTGGTATGCGTGGTTTGATGGCCAACCCGGCTGGTCGTATTATCGAGCTCCCAATCAAGTCAAGTTTCCGTGAAGGCTTAACGGTATTGGAGTACTTCATCTCCACTCACGGTGCGCGTAAAGGTCTTGCCGATACCGCGCTTAAAACAGCTGACTCCGGTTACTTAACAAGACGTTTAGTTGACGTTGCGCAGGATGTAATCGTCCGTGAAGATGATTGCGGAACTGACCGCGGCTTGGTTGTTAAAGCTTTGAAAGATGGCACAGAGGTTATTGAACGCCTTGAAGAGCGTCTCATTGGACGTTATGCAAGGAAGAAAGTTAAACATCCTGAAACAGGCGAAGTGCTCATCAATGAGAATGAAATCTTCACAGAAGATCTCGCTCAGAAGATTGAAGAGCTTGGCATTGAAGAAGTGTCCATTCGTTCTGCCTTCACATGTAACACACGCCACGGCGTATGTAAGAAATGTTATGGACGCAACCTTGCAACTGGCCAAGAGGTTGAAGTTGGGGAAGCTGTTGGTATCATCGCGGCACAATCCATCGGTGAACCAGGTACACAGTTGACTATGCGTACATTCCATACGGGCGGTGTTGCCGGAGACGATATTACACAAGGTCTTCCGCGTATTCAGGAGTTGTTCGAGGCGCGTAATCCTAAGGGGCAGGCTGTTATTTCTGAAATCGAAGGAACGATTGTCTCTATTAACGAGATTCGCGACAAACAACAAGAAATCACCATTCAAGGTGCAGTGGAAAGCCGTTCTTACACAGCTCCATACTCTGCTCGCTTGAAAGTGAATGTGAATGATATGGTAGTTCCAGGTCAAGAGCTTACTGAAGGTTCTATTGATCCGAAAGAGCTTCTCAAGGTAACCAATGTACGCTCCGTACAAGAATACCTGTTGAAAGAAGTACAAAAAGTATACCGTATGCAAGGGGTAGAAATTGGCGACAAACACGTAGAGGTTATGGTTCGTCAAATGCTTAAGAAAATCCGTGTCATCGATGCAGGTGAAACGGATGTGCTCCCAGGTACGCTGCTTGATATCCACCAATTCACGCAAGCAAACCGAGAAGCGCTTCTTAAAGGCAAGAACCCAGCAACTGGACGTCCAGTCTTGCTCGGTATTACAAAAGCATCACTTGAAACGGATTCCTTCTTGTCTGCAGCCTCCTTCCAAGAAACAACTCGTGTTCTTACGGATGCCGCAATCAAAGGAAAACGTGACGAATTGCTCGGTCTTAAAGAAAATGTCATTATCGGTAAGCTGATCCCTGCTGGTACAGGTATGCAGCGCTATCGCAAAGCAGTTCCTGTGTTAACAGAGAAAGAAGAAACCGTTACGGCTGAATAAGCCATAGGAAGTAAGCAGCCAGATTTTCGGGTCTGGCTGCTTTCATTCCAAACGATCATCAAAAACAATAAGTTTTTTTGGTGCGATTGTTGACATGAACGATTTGAAAGTGTTACTATAGCAAAGGTGCTCCTATTAACCTGTTACTTTGGAGGATATAAAAATATGTCTTATGAAAAAGTATCTCAGGCCAAAAACCTGATAATAGGGACGAAACAAACAGTGAAAGCTCTGCGCACAGGTAATGCAGAGGCAGCCGTGATCGCGCTTGATGCGGATTCACGCGTCACAGCAAAAGTCATCGATACTGCCAATGAGTACTCAGTGCCAGTCGAATATGTAGACTCAATGAGGTTGCTCGGAAAAGCATGCAAAATTGATGTTGGAGCAGCAGCTGTTGTCATTATGAAATAGAAAACTGTTTTTGCAGTTGATGCAAAAACTTTGTTTTTACCCTTTTATGAACCACCTGGATGTGTGGGACTAGGGGAACCAATTTTGAAGGGAGGAAACATCATGCCAACTATTAACCAAT
>CAJGCH010000004.1 GCA_904501845.1 uncultured Bacillaceae bacterium
GAAAATCAAAAAGTATTTGCTCTCCTCAGCAATTATCTAAATAAGGCGCCGGATTATGTGGAGCGAAATGAAATCGAAGAGCTCGTGAAGTATGGTCTATCCTATGAGCAGGCATTCGCAACAATTTTGGCAGCAGCTTTCGGGCTTGATATCGCGGATAATCCGGTTGATAGGGAATTTTATAATCGTTATTTCACGAATATATTTTTCAGGCTCAATCCAAAAGAATATGCAGAGAACGCCTATTATAGGAATATTAAAATGCCGGCTGTAAAAATGGGTAAAAGTGAGCTTAAGTATGAGAAATATAAACCTTTCGAGGGGTTTGTATGCAATGATATTGTGCGAACATTAGATGGCCGCCAATTCCCGCAGATTGGGTTCTTTGCCGAGGAATTCGAATATCCGGCAATCCTTGAAAACGGCCGTATTTGGATGACGGTCACGCCGAATGAGGTCGAGACGATGAAGGATGCGGTCAGCGGAGCCAAAGGAGATGTGCTGGCTTACGGGCTGGGTCTTGGATATTATGCTTATATGGTGTCTGAGAAGGCCGACGTGGACAGCATCACGGTCGTCGAGAAGAATCCGGATATCATCCAGCTATTCCAAAGTCATATCCTTCCTCAGTTCAAGCATGCCGATAAAGTACGCATCATTGAAGCAGATGCATTCGAATATGCGAAGAAGTCCATGCCGACGGAAGGCTATGATTTTGTGTTCACAGATCTTTGGCATGACGTTTCAGATGGGATGGGAATGTACCTAGAAATGAAGAAACATGAAAAGCTCTGCCCTGGAACCGTTTTCTCCTATTGGATCGAGAAATCCATCCAATGTTATTTATAAGGAAAAGGCTTATCCTATATGGATGGGCCTTTTCTCATGATGGGAGGAGGTATATCAAAAGTGGAGTGGAGTAGTTATGTCCCCCGAACATTAGATGACTTTAAGGGGAGAGAATAATATTATTGATGGATGCAAAGGATTTTACTATATGGTCCTACTAACATTACATATCTTAATCAGACTGCAGGCAGCTCAAAGAAATTTGGCATGCCTGCATTTTTGCTGTATGGTGGTGTGAGTGAATGCATGTATTATTTTCTGCTAATGCAGCGGGAATAAATTATTGTAAAATAGAGAAACTTTATATTATTGTAAATATATCGGATGCCTAACCGCAGGAGTAGGATTTAAATGGGAAGAGCCGGCAGTAATGCTGTACAAGATAGTTGAAACCTGGGTTCACTGTTATGGACGGCATTGTGAACATAAGTATTGTAAACACAAGGGAAGAATAGTTATTTAGAAGGATGACAGAGCAATTGCATAAAGCCATGAGACCTGAATTCAAGAAACATCATTTTTTGAGTTAGGGCTTTATCAAGCTGAGAGAAGGTGCGCCAAAGGTGGAAGCAGAAATGAAGGATATTGATAAACGGGCATGTCAATTTGCCGAGATGGCTCATAAAGGGATTTACCGAAAAGGCACGGCGACTCCCTATATGACACATCTGGAAGAGACGGCCGATATTGTGAGAACGTTGACTGATAATAAGAAGGTCATTGCAGCGGCTTATCTTCATGATGTCATAGAAGATACAGATTATACCGCGGCAGATATTGAAGAACGGTTTGGTGAGGAAGTAGCAAGGCTTGTTGAAAGTGAGACAGAAAATAAATATCATGATAGGCCAAAGGCTGATACATGGAAGATAAGAAAAGAGGAAACGATTCATCATTTGCGCCATGCGAGCTTGGAGACGAAAATGATCACGCTTGGGGATAAGTTGTCGAATATACGCTCCATCAAGCGGGATTATGAACAAATCGGGAATCAGCTGTGGGAGCGATTCAACCAAAGGGATCCGCAAATGCATGCTTGGTATTATCGCTCTATTTGCCAATCGTTAACAGAGCTTAAGGACTCCGCAGCTTGGAAGGAACTTGATCGTTTAATAAAGGAAGTATTCAATTATTAAATAGGCGACTGACTTCTTCCTGATATATTCTGCCGTTATGATAGAGATAACGGAATACGTTTTGAAAAGAGCTATGACTAGATCATGAAGGAAGTTGTTGTGATGAAAGAGAATCATTCAAGCTATCAATCAGCAGAGATAAGGGCTGAACGATATTTCAAAAAATTAAGAGAAGAGACGCTAGAAAAGCACTACATCCCAGCCTTAACCGCCGATATTTCGAAATGGAAAGCAAATCATATCCATCTTCGCTTACATAAGGGGGCGAAAAAAGACCCGAGCATCGGTTACCGTCCGTACTTGCAATGGCTGGACTATACAGGAAAGCTGGATCCTTATTTGCGCCGCAGTGTGGCGTACTTGTATATGCGTGACTTAGGTAAGGCTGTTGATACGGATAAGGCAAAAAAGGAGATTGACCAGACGGCTCAACGATTAAAAAAACATGTGGCCAATCCCTCTATTGAAAAAGGAGACAGCCTGAGCAAGTCAAGTCTATATCGCTGGGGTGAGAAGGAAGGCATTGAGCTGAGCGTTATTTGGTTATTTGCTAAATTAAGGGGTGTAGCGGAGCATATCCCTGATGAGCTCGATGCTGAAAATGCGCAGCGAAAGCTTGTCAAAATTATCGCGGGTGTCATACTGCATGCCTATGATGAGATGGGAGAAGAAATACAGGGTGACGCTCGTGCGGCTAAGCTTGATGAGGCAATCAGGCTAGGTTACGCATATGGCCTTACCTATCCATTCGTGGATGACCTTCTTGATTCAAGTTACTTGACGAGTGAAGAAAAGGAGCAATATTCCTCCATGATTCGTACCGCCTTGATTACCCGTGAAATCCCTGCTTTAGGTGACTGGGCAGAGGATAAGAAGAAACTCATTGCCTATATCCATGCTGAGCTATCCGAGGCATTTGCCTATATCAAAAGCCATCAGACATCAGAGGCGCTAAACACCTTCTTCTCGGAATCTTATGTGTTTTTCCATGCGCAGGAGCTGGACCGTAATAAAGATATGAATAAATTGGGGTACACGAATGAGGAGCTGTATGTTCCCGTCATCTTGAAATCGGCCTCGTCTAGATTGATTATCCGTTCTGTAATAGGGGCGGAAGAAGATACGGGTTTTGAAGAACGGACCTTTTTCTACGGTATTTATAATCAGCTGGCTGATGATTTCACCGATTTATTTGATGATCTGCAGGCTGGTGCCGTTACGCCATATACCTATTATTGGACTCATCATAAGGAGCGGCCGGATTTGGTTAATCCATTTGAGTTATATTTTGCTGTCATTTCTAATCTGATTCACAATGTCTATTCCTCAAGCGAATTGGCAAGGGAAGTCATATTGGATAGGGCCATCAATGGGCTAAAAAGGAATAAGGCCCGATTCGGCCCGGAGAAATACAAGGAAGTTATGGGGCTATTCGCAGCAGGGATGCCTGAGTTTAACCGGCTTATTCAGAAACTCGTCAAGAAAGCCGAGGATGTGGATTTCTTTGATAAATTGCTGCGTGACCATATGCTTGGCCATTTACGTAAGGACAGGCAGGGGCGAGAAGCCTTTGCCGTGCTCGCGAGTGAGCTCAGGGATGAGATGCACAGCTTCCTTCCGCTTGAGGCTGAAATTCTGCAGGAGCTGCCTGAGGAGAGAACGCTTCCTGAAGCCGCGAACTATAGCCTGATGGCTAATGGCAAAAGGATAAGACCGGTAGTAGCGTGGATGATGGGAATGGAGTTTGGTCTCAAGAAGCATGATATGATACCAGTCTTGAAGTCTCTTGAATACATGCATACAGCCTCGCTGATCTTTGATGATTTGCCCTCACAGGATGATGCGGATGCGCGCAGGGGACGGGCGGCTCTTCACATCGCCTACAATAGTGCCATTGCTGAATTGACAGGCATCTTCCTTATCCAAAAGGCAACATTGGAGCAGGCGTCCATCCAGGCATTCAACCCGCAAACAGTACTTTCGCTGATCCAATATTCAGCGAAGGCGGCTATGCACATGTGCCGCGGACAAGTTCTCGACCTTGAGGAAAAGGCTGATAAAATGTCGCTGGAAGAATTGAATACGATGTGCTTCTATAAGACAGGCATCGGTTTTGAGGCAGCTCTAATCATGCCGGCCATCCTCGCTAAGGCTGATGAGGAAGAAATGAAGGCACTCAAGCAATTTGCCTGCCATGCTGGGATTGCCTTTCAAATTAAGGATGACCTGCTTGATGCAGAGGGAGATGAGGAAACCCTCGGGAAAACGGCAGGACAAGATGAGAAGAATGAACGCTCAACCTTCGTGACTGTCCTTGGATTCGATGGTGCGAGAAAGCAAATGTGGCATCACTATTGTGAGGCCATTGAAACATTGCCACAAATCAAATGCAATACAGACTTCTTAAAGCATCTGCTTGACTATATTATCAACAGAAGCCGATAATTCCAAAGAGGCAGCCCCCTGCCTATAAGGAGGGGGCCGTTTATTGATGATGAAAGGTCATGGGGATGACAAATACTATCCTTTTCTGAATCGGTGCCTACAGTTTTTAGTTTCGAACAGGAGCGATATGGTGTAAACTATATTGGGTAAAGTTTGGGTCGTTGGAAATGTTATCTAGAGAAGTTACATAAAAACAAAGATTAGGGAGCAGAGGTATGGAGTTTATTGAATTATTGAAGGCGTTTATCCTTGGGCTTGTTGAAGGATTGACAGAATTTGCGCCGGTCTCCTCGACTGGGCATATGATATTGGTAGATGAGATGTGGCTGAAGTCCACCGAATTCCTTGGGCAGTACACAGCGAATACCTTTAAGATTGTCATTCAGCTTGGTTCGATATTGGCGGTTGTTATCATCTTTAAGGATCGATTCATTGATATTCTTGGGTTGAATCGTCTTTTTGGCAAGAAAGAGGATAAGAGAACAGTAGAAGGGAATCATCTCCGTTTAACACATGTAATCGTCGGATTAATCCCTGCAGGTGTTCTTGGTCTCTTGTTTGAGGATTATATTGATGAGCATCTCTTCTCAATCGAGACGGTTATGATTGGTCTTCTGGTCGGGTCTATCCTGATGATTGTCGCAGATATCGTAAGCGGCAAGAAGAAAGAGCCGAAGGTAACAACGGTTGACCAAATCACGTATAAGCAGGCTCTCTCAATCGGATTGATCCAATGCTTATCCTTATGGCCAGGCTTTTCCCGTTCAGGTTCAACTATCTCAGGCGGGGTTCTGCTTGGATTAAGTCATAGAGCGGCAGCTGATTTTACGTTTATCATGGCTGTTCCAATCATGGCGGGGGCAAGTCTTTTGTCATTGATTAAGAACTGGGAGCACTTCAATATAGAGGCTCTGCCATTCTTTATTGTCGGTTTCCTCAGTGCATTCATCTTTGCACTAATATCAATCCGCTTCTTCCTGAAGCTGATTGATACGATTCGATTGATGCCATTTGCCATCTACCGAATTGTCTTGGTAGCAGCGATTTACTTCTTGTATTTTTAATCGAAGAAAAGCCATTTCACGAGTTGTATGTGAAATGGCTTTTTTGTTTAATAATCATTAGATAATACATGTGACCTTGTGATGAAATGCCGTTCCTCTATGCTATCGAGTGAGAATTCGGCCCCTTTTCCGGGGATGGCATCAATGATTAGCTGTGTATGCTTCCAGTAATCATACTGGCTCTGGTGCATATAAAAGGGAACACCGCCAATGATTCCGAGCAGCAAATCGGCATTGCCAATCCGGAAATCTTCCTCTCTATAGCACATCGGTGCCGACCCGTCACAGCAGCCGGCGGATTGGTAGAAGAAGATACTGCCATGAATGTTCTTTAAATGATCAATCAGACTAAGGGCGGCATCTGTCGCAATGACTCTTTCTGGCATGATCATCAACCTTTCGATTTAGAAGAAGCCTTGTGGCTTGCGGTCATAGCTGACCAATAGGCATTTCGTTTGTTGATAGTGATCTAGCATCATCGCATGATTCTCACGGCCAATGCCAGATAATTTATAGCCGCCGAAAGCAGCGCCGGCTGGATATTGATGGTACGTATTGGTCCACACGCGTCCTGCTTGGATGGCACGGCCTGCACGGTAAGCTAGGTCACCGCTGCGGGACCATACGCCGGCTCCTAAGCCATACAAGGTATCATTGGCAATCTCCATCGCCTCATCGAAGTCCTTGAATGTGGTTACGCCAAGAACTGGTCCGAAAATTTCCTCCTGGAAGATACGCATTTTATTGTGGCCTTTAAAGACGGTTGGCTGAATATAGTTGCCATTCTCTAATCCTTGACCAAGATTATTTTCTCCTCCGCCAATTAGGCATTCAGCACCTTCTTCTTTACCTAATTGGATATAAGAAAGGATTTTCTCCTTTTGTTCATTGGAGGCTTGAGCTCCCATCATAACGTCCGTATCGAGCGGATTGCCGACCTTGATGGCCTTAACGCGTTCTAGGGCACGTTCCATGAATTTGTCATAAATAGATTCCTGGATGAGCGCACGTGAGGGGCAGGTACAGATTTCGCCGGAATTAAGGGCGAACATCACTAATCCTTCAATCGCCTTATCAAGAAATTCATCATCCTGGTCCATGATATCTTCAAAGAAGACGTTCGGTGACTTGCCGCCAAGCTCGAGCGTTACCGGGATAATGTTTTCTGTGGCATATTGCATGATTTGGCGCCCGACGGCGGTTGAACCGGTGAAGGCGATTTTCGCGATTCTTTTATTTGTTGCAAGCGGCTTGCCAACCTCGATGCCGTATCCGTTAACGATATTCAGTACCCCTGCAGGAAGAAGGTCTTGAATAAGCTCCATCACGACCATGATAGAGACAGGTGTTTGTTCTGCCGGTTTTAAGACGATACAGTTCCCAGCTGCAAGTGCCGGAGCAATCTTCCATGCTGCCATAAGAATTGGGAAGTTCCAAGGAATAATTTGTCCGACTACGCCTAATGGTTCTTGGAAATGGTAGGCGACTGTGTCATTGTCGAGTTGCGTAGTACGGCCTTCTTGGGCTCTGATTGTACTTGCGAAATAACGGAAATGGTCGATGGCTAATGGAATGTCCGCATTCAATGTCTCACGGACAGCCTTGCCGTTATCCCATGTTTCTGCAACAGCAATCATTTCTAAATTATCTTCCAAACGGTCAGCGATTTTGTTTAAGATTTGGGCACGCTCGGCAGAGGATGTCTTCCCCCAAGCATCCTTTGCTGCATGTGCTGCATCTAAAGCGAGCTCGATATCTTCAACGGAAGAACGGGCAGCTTTTGTGAACACCTCGCCGTTAACAGGTGATTTATTATCAAAGTATTGCCCTTTAACAGGAGCAACCCATTTACCTCCAATAAAATTATCGTATTTCTCCCTGAAATGAATGACGGCCCCATCTGTATTTGGATTTGCATAAATCATGAAGTTATCCCCTTTGGTTCATATTGAAAGCTCTTCTGACGAAAAAGTGTAAAGTTAGGAATATCTGTAAGCGCTTTCTATACTCTATTAAAATAGTTGTTCACAAAAATTTCAACTAATATGATTGATGAAAGAAAGGGAGCGTTATAGAATACCGGTCAAAGGTTTCAAATTCAATGAATCTAGCCCTTGATTGACAAGGTCGATATCATAAATATTCTTCTCCAAGAAAAATTGAATGACTAAATCGGTTGTCTCGCTTTTGGACAGGGAATAACCGGCCGCCTCGAGAAGTACATTTAAATCTTCCTTATTAAGCTCCAAAGCAAGTCCGAGGGCGAGAATGGTTCTTTTGCTTGGATGATAGTCCGGTTTTGTCCGTATCTTGGAGAAAAGTTTACGGTCGATGCTGGCACGTGTATAAATCTCTGCATCTGTTTTTCCGGTTTGGTCGATAAAAGTGAATAGGATTTGCTGCAGGGAAGGCTTGCGTTCTGTCTCGATGAAATTCAACAAATCCTCCTTCTCAGCCTGATAAGTAGCCGAGCGCAGCATCGCACTTTCATATACAATCGTTTCAGATTGGTGATATAAGATAAACTCTTTCAATTCGTGCATCAAGTATTCGCGATTCATGGCCATCCTCCTAAAAGGTCGCTTTCTAAGCGACCAAATCATTCGGTTTCTTTAGTAAAATTATAGCATGATAGATAAATCATTTTGAGAGGATGAATGATGATGAATGAACAATTGACTGAGCTCATTTTTGTCCTTGATCGGAGCGGCTCGATGGCTGGTTTGGAGAAAGATACGATTGGCGGTTTCAACTCTTTGGTAAAAAAGCAATGCGAACTGCCCGGCAAGACTGATGTGACAGCCGTTCTCTTTGATGATGAATATGATGTGCTATGGGAAGGGATAGAAGCCGAGAAGGCGGTGCTTACTGAGAAGGAATACTATGTAAGAGGGATGACAGCCTTGCTTGATGCGGTAGGCAAGACAATTCTAAGTGTGAGTCAGCGCCTGGCAAATACAGCCGAAGATGAGCGACCAAAGAAAGTCCTGTTTGTCATTACGACAGATGGCTATGAAAATGCCAGCAGGGAATTTACGTATAATAAAGTAAAAGAGATGATCAAGCATCAGCAAGAGCAAAATCAGTGGGAATTCCTTTTTATCGGGGCCAATATCGATGCAGCCAAAGAAGCAGGCCATATAGGGGTCTCCGAAAAAGATGCGATTCAATTTGAGGCTTCAACAGCCGGAGTGCAGAAAATGTATGCCTCCGTTCATGAGAATTTGGCGATAAGAAGAAAATAAGGAATGCCGTATACAGGAAGGAGAGGATGACTCTCCTTCCTTTTTAGCTATAAATAGCCTGTTGAATAGAGTGGGGAAGTATTGATATATAACGCCGTGTCACTTACCTCCTGAAAGATTTTCGGAAGGGGGCTCTGAATGTCTCGCAACGTAATATCGGGCAGCAGAAAAGGCTTTGAATACTTCGGAGCCCATTTGCGAATTGTTCGGAAGCCTCCTATAATAGAACAATCAATGATGAAAGTAAGGATGTTGAATATGCTTCATGAATACACGATTTCCATGCAGCAGAGCGCAATCGATGAAGCCATTGAGAAGCTGAATATGCATGGATACTATAATTCTTATTATGACCAGCCAATTGAGCAATACGCCTCGGATAATGGGTATACGGTCGAAGAGATTGAGAGCGGAATTGTTGAACTGAAAGTGATTGTTGAAGAGGATGCCGTGCCTGTAGATACCGAAAGAGAACGAGAATCCATTGCATCGATTCTCGCCGTAGCTAAGAAAGATGTGCGTTATCAGCTTCTTGATACCGTAGAATGGCAGGAGCCGTTCCCAATCATTGACCTCCAGAATGGCTGGTTCATTAAACCGGTACAGGAAGAGCAAACGCCGTCCGGCAGAATCATTCATTTTGAACCTCCGCGTGCTTTTGGTTCAGGTCTTCATGGAACGACACAGGATTGTCTCCGTCTCATTCTCGGTGAAGAGATGAGTGGAATGAGGGTGCTTGATATTGGTACAGGAGCTGGGCTATTAAGTATAGCGGCTGGTCTATCCGGTGCTGCGGAAATTCAAGCAGTTGATATTGAGGATGTCAGAGAAGAGGTTCTATACAATGCCAGATTGAATGGGGTGGAGTCCAACGTTGAGGTGAGATGTGCGGATGCCCTAAGCCCAGAGTTTGAGATTGCTGGCACGTTCGACTGGATCTTCATTAATATTGCGGCCAATGAAATTAAGCAATTATCCAACTTCGTTCATAGGCATCTTGTCGATGGAGGGAGATTGATTCTTTCGGGAATGGTGACGTGGAATTATGAGGATGCTCTCAATGTTTATCAAGAACAGGGCTATCAGGTCAAAGAAATTCATCAGACAGATGAATGGGTGACAGCCTATCTCATAAAAAACAAATAAGAATGGACAGCCACTTGTGCTGTCTTATTTTTTTGCATATGAGGGGGTCTCTTTAGCTTTATAATAGAGAAGATGATCATATAAACCTTCTAATTCCTGAGTAAATGCTTCTTTCTCGATACCATCTTGCTTGCATGATTCTATCTTTAATAAAATCTGAAACAATAATGATCTTGCTTCACTGTCATGCAAGTTATCAACAACTAGCTTCAGTTTTTGCAACGTTTTCCCCCCTTAATAAAAAATTTGACTATCTATCTCCTTAATACCGCAATATAAGACAAAGTAATCATCTTTTCGGGTAATTGATTGTAATTCTTAAAGAGAAAATAATAAATGGGCTTATTGAGTGATAAAGTACTGACTCTGCTGTTTTTGATATTTTTAATTATCTCGGGTTATGTATAATCAGCCGGCAAAGAATGAGTGAGATGGATGAAACGGGGGCAGTCACTCTGGAGTTAAATGGCCAGCTTTCTCTGCTCTCAAAGTCCAAGGGAGACGCGAACACGACAATACCGAAATAACCAATAGATGTGATATTCTAGAGATAATTTCTAGTGAGATGGGGTTTGGGTCAATATGGTCATTAAAATGGTACTGATGATAATCCTTGCAGTTTTAATATATGGAGCGGTGTGCTTTTATTTATGGTGGAACGGTAAAGCATGGCTTTCAATCTCCCCGTTTAGAAGGTTCAAGAAAACGTACACGGTACTGTTTCTCCTTCTATCTCTGTCGATGTTTATTGGGATGATTCCGAATTTAGGAATATTTAAGTGGATTGGCGGCTATTGGTTCATCATCGTCGGCTATAGTCTCATATTGCTCCCTATATTTAACCTTGCTTATTATCTATTAAAGAAAAAGGGTCTTATGGTCATGGGGATTATTTATTTTCTCTTCTTTGCGGCAGTCATTTCTTATGGTTCCTATCAGGCGTTCAGTCCGGTTGTACGGTATGATCATGTTGAGATTGATAAGGAGGCAGACCGTGATCCCTTAAAGATATTAATGGCCTCTGATACCCATTTGGGTCCTATTGTAGGAAGCGGCCATCTGGAAAAGCTCGCACGGATTGTTGAGGAGGAGAAACCGGATGTCGTTCTGATTCCCGGTGATATTATTGATGATCAGATAGAAACATTCAATGAGGAGAATATGATTGATATCTTTAGCGAAATGGAGGCGCCGTTCGGAGTGTATGCTTCCCCGGGCAATCATGATTATTATGGAGATGATCTTGAAGAGCTTGAGGAAGAACTGGAGGATGGAGGCATCCACATGCTCATGGATGAGGCCGAGGAGATAGATGGGCTTTATCTTGTCGGACGGAAGGATTTGACCGATGATAAACGCTCTTCTATCAGGGAACTTGTTGAAGGGCTTGATCAATCTAAGCCAGTCATCATGCTAGACCATACGCCGGTGGAGCTGTCACAAGCCGAGGAAAATGGAGTCGATCTCATCCTATCTGGTCATACACACCGCGGACAAGTATTCCCGGGGAATCTGATTACGGATTGGATCTATGAAAATGACTGGGGCTATCTGAAGAAAGGAAATCTTCATTCCTTCGTATCCTCCGGCTTTGGCACTTGGGGACCTCCCTTGCGGATTGGATCCAGGTCTGAAGTATGGGTCATTGATGTAAATTTCAACTAATGTAAGCACGCATCTTGCCGGATGCGTGCTTTTTGTCAATATATGCTAAAATGAAGCTATTCAAATCGGATAATGGAGAGGTTCTCGCTATGCAAATTTCAATTCAAAAGGACTATTTTAAGCAGGCTGTGCAAGAAGTCATGTATGCCATCTCCAGTAAGCCAGCACTTCCCATATTGAGCGGGATTAAGGTGATGGCAGATGCAAATGGATTAACGTTAACTGGCGGCAACTCCGATATCGTCATCCAAAGAATCATACCTGCCATCGTCGATGAAGAAGTCATCGTTCAAGTATATAAAGAAGGAAGTGTCGTCGTCCCCGGTAAGTACTTCAGCGAAATTGTGAAGAAGCTGCCAAGTGATATTTTCATCGAGGCAGATGAAGTATTCCATGTTACGGTACAATCCGAGGAAATTATCACGACGATGAACGGATATGATCCAGAGGAATACCCTGTACTCCCGCAAATGGATGAGTCTAACATCGTGAGTGTGTCTGGAGGAGAATTGGTAGAAATGATCAAACAGACAGCCTTCGCTGCAGCAAAGGCGGAATCAAGACCCGTTTTGTCAGGCGTTCATATTTCTGTGCAAGGCAGCGAATTAGCTTTAGCGGCCACCAATGGCCAACGCCTGGCAATGCGAAGGGCAATGGTGGAGGCAGAGTGGAAGAACGCATGCATCGTACCGAGTAAAACCTTATTGGACCTTGCGAAACTATTACAGCACTCTCCTGCTATAAAAATGGCTATCTCTGAAAGTCATATCCTCTTCCAAACTGATTCCCTCCTGTTATTATCGAGGCTGATTGAAGGCAATTATCCGAACATAGAGAATTTGTTTCCGAAAGAATCCAAGAGTGTCATTGCGTCCAACAGGAAGAATCTTCTTCTCGGTGTGGACAGGGCGTGCTTATTTGCAAGCGAGTGGAGACATAATACCATTTCACTTGCAGTCAAAAATGGCAGCCAGCTCAAGATTTCCTCCAAATCAACCGCGGTCGGAAAAATTGAAGAAGTACAGACGATTGAAATGCTTGACGGAGAAGAGGAACTGGAGATCATGCTCGATGGCCGCTATCTGCTAGATGCACTTAAAGCAATCAAAGAAGAGAAGGTCGTCTTAAGCTTCCATGGATCCAGCAGGCCAGTGCTGGTTCAGCCGTTTGGAGATGAGAAGCATTTGCATTTGATTTCCCCGGTGCGGTCGTAGAAGAAGATAGTTTGATAGATGATGGGATAGCCAGTCTTTTTAGGACTGGCCTTTTTTGATGTTTTAAGGGAGCTTGGACTGGTCCCCAAAAGTCAAAAAGGCGTAATGAAGGGAAGAGGTGCTCATTAGAAGATCCAATACCTTAACGTCACCTGTCTTCTTGCAATCTTCAACGTATAAAAAATAGCTCCCTCTATTAAATAGAAAGTTGTCATTGATCCCTCGCTTACATACTCATCCATCTCAGGTGCTATCTTTTTGTTTTAGAAGATTTTGAGAATATAATAATATCAAAGAGAAGCCTTAGGATTTCGAATAAGGAAGGGGTGGGGAATGAAATGCTTCAATTAGTGCCAGTTATGCTGGAAAAGGTGGGGGTAATTGTCATCGTTGCCTTCCTTTTGTCTAAGATTCATTCATTCCGGCAAATTGTGCAGGAAGACCATAATAAGTATGAAAAGCTAAGGTTGATCGTGTTATTTGGTGCATTTGGAATCATTAGTAATTATACAGGAATAGAGGTTTATGGTCATTCGATTGAACAGAATAGTTGGCTTTCAGAGATTGGTACGGAAAGTGCCATCGCGAACACAAGAGTGATGGGTGTCGTCATCGGCGGCTTACTGGGCGGGCCTGTCGTCGGCATTGGAGCCGGTCTGATTGCGGGCGTTCATCGCTATTCATTGGGCGGCTTCACAGCCCTTTCATGTGCGATTTCTACGGTTGTTGCCGGAGTAATAGCTGGTTATATCGGGCGGAAGCGCAAGCAGTTATCCAAGGCGGTGACAGCCGGTTTTGCGGTTATGGTTGGGATGTCCTTGGAGGCATTGCAAATGCTTATTATCCTCCTTGTTTCGAAGCCGTTTGCACAAGCGTGGGATCTGGTGAGTTATATAAGCATCCCAATGATTTGTATCAATGGGCTTGGCACATTGCTGTTCATGTTCATTGTGCAGTCCGTCAAGCGTGATGACGAGACGGGCCGCGCAATCCAGGTGAACCAGTCGTTTGACATCGCGGATCAAACGCTGCCGTATTTTCGCCAAGGCTTGACCCAGCATTCAGCCGCAGAAATAGCGAAAATAATGCTGAGGCTGACCAATGCAGATGCCGTGTCAATCACGAATACGGAGTTGGTGCTCGCCCATGTTGGAGCGGCGTCTGACCATCATATGGCTAATCTGCGTCCTGAAACAGGCCTGACGAGAAGGGTTCTTGAAACCGGAAGGGTATCGGTCGCCCGTACGAGAGAGGCTATCTATTGCGGGCATAAGGACTGCTCGCTCAGGGCGGCAATCGTTATGCCGCTGAAGGTTAAGGATAAGGTTGCCGGTACGCTCAAAATGTATTACACCGAACCGGCGAAGCTCGATAAGGTTCAGGAGAAGCTGGCGGAGGGACTTGCCAATCTATTCTCTACTCAACTGGAACTGGCAGAAGCAGAGAAACAGACAAAGCTGTTGAAGGATGCCGAAATCAAGGCATTGCAGGCTCAAATTCATCCGCATTTCTTGTTTAACAGCATGAATACGATATCTGCCTTATGTCGCACGAATCCGGGAAAGGCGCGAGAGCTATTGCTTCAACTAAGTGCCTTCTTCCGCGGCAATCTCCAAGGGGCAAGGCAGATGCTGATTCCACTTGAAAAAGAGCTTGAGACCTTGATGGCTTACATCAATTTGGAGCAAACCAGATTTCCGGATAAGTATGAAATCCGGTTTGATGTTGACCAAGGTCTATTAAAATCCTATATTCCTCCCTTTACCTTGCAGCCACTTGTCGAGAACGCCATCCACTACGGTCCAAATGGACGAAAGACGAAATGCATCATTGATGTGCGTATATATTTGGAGGAGGGCTTCTTAAAAATTGAGGTGCAGGATAATGGGACGGGGATTCCGAAAGAGCGGCTTCAAATGCTCGGGAATCAGGTTGTTGAATCCAAGGGAGGCAATGGGACTGCTCTCTTTAATATTCAGGAGCGCTTAAAAGGGATATACAACGGGCAAGGAGCACTCTTGATTGAGAGCATTGTAGATAAAGGAACAAAGGCGGTGCTTGTCATGCCGTGTAATTTTAAAGGAGTTGAAGAACAAAATGCTGCGAGTGTATATCGTTGATGATGAGCCTTTAGCAAGGGATGAATTGAAGTATTTACTTCTCCGCACCAAAGAGGCCGAAATTGTGGGGGAAAATGATTGTGTGGATAATGCGCTGGCTGATATCCATGTTTTAAAACCGGAATTAGTTTTCCTTGACATAGAATTGGCTGATGAGAACGGGCTGGGCATTGCCCAAAAGCTTGGGGAGTACAATCCGGCTCCAGCCATCGTCTTTGCGACTGCCTATGATGAATATGCGCTCCAAGCATTTGATTTGAATGCGGTGGACTATATTTTAAAGCCGTTTGAAGAAGAAAGGATTTCGAAGGCACTTGAGAAGGTCAAAAAGACAAGAGGGGTCGATAAGGAACAACAGCGTTCCATGGCCCAGCCTGTTCGTGAGGTTAAGGGGAAAATCCCAGTACTAGTGGACGACCGAATCGTCCTCTTGAATTGCCGTGATATTCTTTTCTTGGAATCAAGGGATGGAAAATGCGTCATCAAGACGAAGGATATGGAATACAAAATCAGTGATGCACTTGTGATGATTGAGAAGAAGGTCAATGAAGGAGCCTTTCTTCGTGTCCATAGAAGCTTTGTCGTCAATGTGGAACAAATAGCTGAGATTGAGCCGTGGTTTAACTCCACTTATAATTTAACGATGGAGGATGGTTCTAAGGTTCCTGTCAGCAGGACATATGTGAAGGAATTAAAGATGTTTGTTGGATTTTAGCCAGAGTTGTTTTTCATATGTCGAATTTTGCAACTCAACCCTCGCATCTTGTAATTTAGCCTGAAAATAAAATGTAAGCATTTTCATCGGCTAAAATAAAGAAAAATAACAACTAAGGGGGAGCGGAAATGAATGCGATTACAATAGTGGTCGGCGCTATTTGTATTTTGATGATTGCGTATCGGCTATATGGAACATTCATGGCAGCTAAAGTTTTAAAGTTAGATGATTCAAAACCTACTCCGGCACAGAAGTTAGAGGATGGGCAAGATTATGTGCCAACAAATAAATGGGTCGTTTTTGGCCATCACTTTGCGGCAATAGCCGCAGCAGGTCCGCTTGTCGGTCCCATCTTGGCAGCGCAATTCGGTTATCTGCCGGGATTGATTTGGCTATTGGTGGGTGCGGTAATTGGGGGAGCCGTCCATGATATGGTCGTTTTATTTGCTTCTATGCGAAGGGATGGCAAATCATTATCCGAGGTAGCAAAAGAGGAACTTGGTCCAGTTGCTGGATTCTGTACGGGACTAGCGATGCTCTTTATCATTACCATCACGATGGCAGGTCTATCAATGGTTGTTCTTGGGGCGCTTGAACGCAATCCATGGGGAACATTTGCGGTAGGGATCACGATTCCAATCGCGATGGGTGTAGGTTTATACCATAAGAAAACAGGCAACTTAAAGCTTGCCACAACAGTTGGATTTATTCTAATCATGGTGGCCATTGTACTTGGACCAAATATTCAGGGCACATGGCTTGGCGATGTATTGACACTGGAGAAGAGCACACTTGCAATTATTTTACCAATTTATGCTTTCTTTGCTGCGGCATTGCCAGTCTGGCTATTATTGGCACCGCGTGATTATTTAAGTACCTTTATGAAGATCGGCGTTTTCGCTGCACTTATTGTTGGGGTCTTCATCGTAAACCCAGAAGTTCAATTCCCAGCTTTCACGGAGTTTATTAATGGCGGCGGTCCAGTTGTGGCAGGTCCTGTTTGGCCGTTCATTTCCATCACGATTGCCTGTGGTGCCATTTCCGGTTTCCACGCCTTCGTTGGTTCAGGTACTACACCGAAGATGGTTAATCGATGGAAGGACATTAAAGGGGTTGCCTTTGGTGCGATGCTTGTTGAATGTTTAGTAGCAATTATGGCCTTGATTGCTGCGATTGCCTTGCAGCCTGGAGATTACTTCGCGATTAACTCAACACCTGAGCAATATGAAAAGCTGAATATGGAGCCTGTCCATCTTGAAAGACTGAGTGAAGACATCGGCATGGACCTTGAGGGCCGTACAGGCGGAGCTGTAACACTTGCTGTAGGTATGACAGAAATCTTTACGAATGTACCATTCTTCAAAAACTTGGCTTCTTATTTCTATCAGTTTGTCATTCTCTTTGAGGCTGTCTTTATCCTAACGGCCATTGACTCAGGAACAAGGGTGGCAAGGTATCTGATTCAAGACTTCTTTGGAGAGTTTTATAAGCCATTGAAACGAACTGATTCAGTCTGGGCGAATATATTCGCCAGTGCGCTTGCCTGCTTCGTGTGGGGTTACCTCTTGTTCTCAGGAGACATCAGCTCCGTCTGGGCGCTCTTTGGGGTATCCAATCAATTGATGGCCTCCATCGGTCTCATTATTGGTGCAACAGTTATCCTGAAGATTGCGGACAAACGCTGGTATATGCTCACATGTCTAGTACCGCTGGCATACCTGTATGTGACGGTCAATGTGGCAGGCTATTGGATGATTACAAATGTGTATATGAATGCAGAGAGTGCTGGCTATAATATCTTGAATGGTGTTTTATCCATCATCATGCTAGTCCTCGGATTCGTGATATTGGTCGCTTCTATTAAGAAGTGGCTGGAAATGATGAAAATACCGCAAGCTGAACTTGTTGCAAAATCTGCAAAAGAGCTCGCGTAATGAATGAACCCAGGGAGTGAGGATCCCTGGGTTTTTTGTACGATTAAATTTCGTGAATCGGATTGAAACGTGTTGACAGAGATGACAAGAAGGGACTAGTGGATGCCCGACTCCATGATGAATAATGATGTAAATATCTGACCTCTTTGATAAGTTCTTTATCACTTGGTAAATATTAAGATAATTGTTGCTATTTGGTAAATAGTGTTTATAATTAAAGGTAATCGAATAAACAGGTAGGAGAATATGAGAAGATGCCTAAAATGAAAGCCTTTACAAAACAAGGCTGTCATTAGGTATGTTCTCTTTTTTCTTGCCTTATTCGGAGACGTTTACAAGAGGGGGATGAAAAACAGTGGGAAATTATCATTGGAAAAAACCGTTATTAGCTCTTGGTTTGATTGCTGGAATACTATCAGGCTGCGCGGGAGAGGAAAGCACTGGGGGTAATGAAGGCGGAACGGATGGCCCTGGAAATATTACTGTCTATTCACCGGAGACACCTGACTTTACAAAAGAACTTGCTTCAAAGTTTGAGGAAGTCAATGGCGGGAAGGTGGATGTCCAATATGCAGGAACGAATATCTTGGTTAATCGGATGATGGCCGAAAAGGATAACCCGCAAGGTGATGTCTGGTATGGCGGAGGGGGTATCCTGACTTTTGAGGCTAACGCTGATAAAGGCATTATTGGTGCGTATGTGCCTGAGGAAGCAAAGGATTGGGAAGCGGTTGAAGATGGCATAAAGCTTAAGCACGAAGATGATAAGTATGTTGGAGTGGAGGTTTTCGTCTTAGGCTTTGCTTATAATACTGAATTGGTGAAGAAAGAGGAAGCGCCAAAGACATGGGATGATTTGCTCGATCCTAAATGGAAAGGGAAGATTCAATTCGCCAACCCTGCCGCATCGGGAACATCAACATTAATGGTGCTAAGTCAAATGATGCAGCGCGGTGAGTCAGAGGGCTGGGAGTATATGGAGAAACTAGTTGACCAAGCAAACTCAATGCCAGATTCCGGCTCTGCACCAACAAAGGCGGTTGCGATGGGAGAAGCCCATATCGCTGTTGGTTTTGATTTCATGGCGTATGAAGCAAAAGCAAAAGGAGAAACGGTTGATTTCGTCTTGCCGGATAAAACACCAATTCTAGTCAATCCAATTTCAATGGTGGAAGGTGCACCAAATGAAAAAGGAGCGAAGGAATTTATTGATTTCATGTTATCTAAGGATGCCCAGCAAATTCTGGCTGACTGGTATCACATTCCGATTAACCCTGAGGTTGAGTCCAAAACACCGCTGACTCTTGAGAATGTAAAATCTCATGCCGTCGATTTGGATATTGACTGGGTGAATAAGAATTATGACAAGGTCAGAAATGAATGGAAAGAGAAATTTCAGTAATAAAGAAGGTGGGATAGCATGGGATCGGTTACAGTCCATCAGTTGAATAAAGAATTCTCTGGAATTAAAGCACTCAACAATGTCAATCTTGAAATCGAAGAGGGCGAATTTTTCGCCCTCCTCGGTCCATCTGGGTGCGGGAAGACGACGACAATGAGATGCATTGCAGGATTTGAGGAGCCTACTTCAGGAACAATCAAAATAGGTAAGGAGAAGGTAAATCATATTCCTCCGAATAAACGCAATTGTGGAATGGTTTTTCAAAGCTATGCGCTTTTCCCGCATATGAATGTCTTTGAAAATGTGGCATACAGTCTTAATATTAAGCAATTGAACGAGAAGAATGTGCTGGCTAAAATGGGTGTTTATGCGCGCCTTCTCAATAGAAGGCTTGGCCGCATGCCAAAGGATATGGAAAGAAAAGTCATGGAGATACTGGAGTATATGGAGCTTGACCAATATGCTGATAGGCTGACGAGCGAACTTTCAGGAGGGCAGCAGCAGCGTGTAGCATTAGGGCGTGCCCTTGTGATGGAACCAGCCGTTCTCTTAATGGATGAACCGCTATCGAATCTTGATCAGAAGCTCCGGCATTCAATGAGAAATACCATTAGGAGGATTCAGCAGGACTTGGGAATCACCACCATCTTCGTAACGCATGATCAAGAAGAAGCAATGAGCATGGCCGATCGTGTTGCCGTTATGAACAATGGGGAAGTCATGCAGATAGGGAGACCTACTGATTTATACAGTCATCCTTCTACTTCATTCATTGCTAATTTTGTAGGTACGTCTAATAGTTTGCAAGTGAATTCAACTGTTCAAACAGGCATGTACAGCCTATTAAAAGGAGACGGATTCACATTAAAAACACTTCATCAGAGCAAAGAAAATGGAACGGCTATCATTCGTCCTGAGAGCATTCAAATTCACCATGCAGATAGGGAAATGAACGCTGAATCTATGAATATACTTGAAGGAGAAATCTTGATATCTACATATCTCGGTTCGATTGTCCGTTATGAGGTAAAGGTTGCAAACCATCAATTGACTGTTGATGCTACATATGCATCTGGTGAAAGTATCTTAAAGCCAGGAACAAAGGTTAAGCTGGCCATAGATCCTGAAAGGGTGCTGGTCATATGAAGAGAAAACGGGTATTCAATGGCCTTACCCTTGTTAGAGTTTTAATCTATTTGTTTTTTGCCTTGTTTTTAATCCTGCCATTATTGTCCGTCTTTTTGGTCAGCTTTACGGGCCAGCCAGTCAATTTATTGGGCTCCATCACAGACCCGGCCATACTCAGCTCTACAATCGAGAAATTTAAAGGAGCCTCATTAGATGCCTATCAGTCCATTATTACCAGCAAAGGGTACTTTAATAGTCTCGTAAATAGTTTAAAGCTTGCTATCACGGTAGCGGTGCTGGTCATTATTATCTGTGTACCGATTGCCTATGGTATTGCGAGAACATCCATGCCCTTTAAGAAGACGATTTCGGCCTTATGTACGATTCCGTTAATTGTGCCGACTTTCATATCCGCGTATGCGTTCATCCTCATGTTTGGAAGATCTGGCTGGGTAACGGCCATTTACGAAAAGCTTGGCGGCGAGGGTATGCTGATTGATCCATATTCGATGGCAGGGATTGTTATTGTACAAGTGTTTTTCTTCTTCCCTTATGCCTTGTGGCCAATGGTAGCAGCCTTTAAGGTTAGCGATATTACACTTGAGGAGGCATCTCTTAACCTGGGAGCGAAAAACTGGTTTACGTTTGCTTTTGTAACCTTCCCGCTTGCATTGCCAGGCATCATTTCAAGTGCGTTATTGATATTTACCGTTAGTTTCTCTGACTTTGGGACACCGATCATTCTGGCGCCAAAAGAGCTTAACCTCCTGGTTGTAGAGGCCTATCGTGAAATTGCCGGTTTTTATAATTGGGGCGGAGCGGCGATATTGACGGTTGTTATGGTTTTGGTAGCGGCCTTTTTCTTTTGGCTGCAGACGTTATTAACTAAAGGACGGAATTATGGGTCCGTTTCTGGTAAACCCAAAATACAGCGCTTGAATAATCATAGCGGGCTGAGGAGAATCCTTTCCGGCTATAGTTTTCTTATTGTACTAGTTCCTTTTCTTGCAATGGTATCCATTGTGATTCAGTCATTCGCAACAACTTGGGGAAAGGATTTCCTTCCAAGCGGATATACCTTAAAGCATTATCAAACCATTTTCACGAGTTCAATGGGGAATATCCAAAACAGCTTGATTCTCGCATTTGGAGCTTTAGTGTTAAGTGTCGTGATAGCGACCTTTGTCTCGTATTTCGTTGTCAGGCAAAAGGCAACAAAGCTGGATTTTGTAACGAATATCCCCTTGATTGTTCCTGGAATTGCTTTCGGGATTGCCTTGATTCAAACCTTTAATACGGCCCCTTTGCAATTGACAGGTACAGCTCTGTTACTAATCATTGCATATACAATTAGAAGGCTGCCATATATGATTAGATCGACAATGGGGACAATGAGGGCAATCAAACAGGATATTGAGGAAGCAGCCATCAATCTTGGAGCTACCCCATTAACAGCGGCAATTACGATTATTGGACCTTTGATGCTTCCAGGAATCGCTGCTGGTTCGCTGCTCGTTTTCATAACAGTCATTAAAGAAACATCCATCTCCATTCTTATCGCTCCGGCAGAGTGGGCGCCTATGAGTTTGGCAATCTTTCAAAATATTCTCCGGGGCGAGTATTATACAGCAGCAGCCATGTCCGTCATCTTAGTCATTTTAGTTTTGATTTTGCAAGCAGTGGCAAACCGGGTATCAAAAAATGATTGAGCAATCTGGAGGAGAAGGATGAAAGGGTATATTTTTGATTTGGATGGTACGGTATATCTGGATGATAAATTGATTGAGGGAGCCAAGGAAGCTATTGCAGAGCTTCAAAATCGCGGGGACCAAGTTGTTTTTTTAACGAATAAGTCCATAGCGACCAGGATGCAATATGTTGAGAAATTACGGAATTTAGGCATTTCTGTCCAACTCAATCAAGTGATTAATTCCAACTATATTACAGCTAAATATTTACAGGGGAAATTAAATGAACAAGAGGCTGTGCTCGTTATTGGAGAGCAGCCATTGATTGATGAACTGACCGAGATGGGCATTCGGATAACAGAGGATGAGAAAGAGGCCTGTTATGTTGTCGTTGGCTGGGACCGGAATTTCACCTATGAGAAAATCAATAAAGCCTACCAAGCTTGGCTAAATAAGGCGAAAATCATTGCGACCAACCCAGACAGGACCTGTCCGGTCAAAGGCGGAGAAATACCTGATTGCGGTGCCATGATTGGCGCCCTCGAAGGAGCCACAGGACAGCCTATTGATTCTATAACTGGAAAGCCGTCCCGACTTATGGCTGAATTTGTCGTCACAGACGTCTTAATGATGGACCCATCTGATTGTTATATGATAGGCGACCGCCTGGAAACAGATATCAAGATGGGAAATGAATTCGGATTGAAATCGGTGCTCGTTTTGACTGGGATTACAACGAGAGATATGCTAGAGAGCACCTCGTTTTCTCCGGCATATGTCGTTGATAGCATCAAGCATGTTCCAGCCTTATAAATCAAAATGCCACATGGCGGGATTGCCTGAGGAGACAGCCAGCGCACCTGCCTTAAGGGCTGCTAATATTTCTGCTTCCTCGCTGATCAGGCCCCCAACAATTAGCGGCAGCTTTATTTTGCGAGAGAAATCATCAATAATTTTTGGCATTAATCCAGGCAGGACTTCAACCGCGTCTGGCTTGCAGGCATGGATATTCTCAATTCCCTTTTGAACAGCTGCGCGGTCTATTAAGAAAATACGCTGGATGGTCATCAAGCCCTCTTCCCTCGCTAATTTGACTACATTGCTTTTGGTTGTGATAATGCCGGTCGGCTTCCAGACTTTCGCGATAAATTGAAGAGCGCTTTTCGTGTTGGAAAGTCCTTCAATGAAATCAAGATGAATGAATACATACATGCCATTTGACTTCAATTTCAAAATCATATCTGGCATATTCATCAGGTTTCCAGTTAATAAAAAGGCAATATTTGCGCGGCTGTCTATGGCCTTTTGAATATCTTTACCCTCTTTAATACTGGCAATTAATTGTGATTCAACCATATCTACTATTCTCATTGATTAGCCCCCAGTGCAGTTTTTGTAAATTTTAACATATATATAGTATCATTATAGATTGCATGTATATTCCAGCAAATAGGATAAGATATTGAAGAAATTTGTTACAATAGAATAAAGACAGCCTCTATAAGTGTATAAGCCTATGGGGGCTTTTTTATTACAAAGAAAAAGGCGGACAGACAATTGACAACCTATCTATACACATATGCGTGCAGTCCAGAGGAGAAGCCGCTCTGCCAAATGGAAATGAGGGCATTGTTCGGGTGTAACGCTGGCCCGTACCTCATGATGAGCAAGAAGAAAATTGATCCGAAGAGAAGTCCGTTTATCCGTGAGCGGATTGAGGTTATGTTTGAGGGAGAAACCTATCAATCAATTGCCGAGCAAGCAAATAATGTAGTATTGGGAGAAGACACTTTTAAGGTTCATCTCATTAAGGACAATGATTTAGAAGTAAAGCTTTCCTTACAGGAGAGAAGGCGGATTGAGAGAGAGATTGGTCTTTCCGTACAGGGTGTACCTGATTTAGATTATCCAACACATTTATATGCCGTTATTCCCTATAAGGGACGCTGGTATTTCGGCGCGCTTAAGAAGGGAGAGGCCGTTTGGCTAAAGCATCAGCAAAAGCCAAGGGAATATTCGACTGCTCTCAGCGCAAGAATGGCAAGGGCAGTTGTGAATATCGCCGTCCCGAAGATAGATGGTATTAAAGCGATTGATCCTTGCTGCGGAATAGGGACCGTCCTAGTTGAGGCTCTCTCAATGGGGATCGATATAACGGGTAGGGATATCAAAGCATTGCCTGCTATGGGGGCAAGGGAGAATATCGCTCATTTTGGCTATGAATGTGAAGTGGTTAAGGGAGCAATTGAAGAAGTCGTTGAGCATTATGATTCAGCTATTATCGATTTGCCATATAATCTTTGCCATACGGCCTCAAAAGAGGAACAGCTATCGATATTAAGCCATGCTAACCGAATTGCAGACCGCATAGTAGTGGTGAGCGGAGAACCAATTGATGCCATGATTGAGCAGTCCGGACTGATTATTAAGGATCGTTGTGAGGCGAAGAAGCCAGGGTTTACACGAGAGATTCTCTTATGTGAGAGTTCATTTATACAGTCATAAAATGAATGAAGGGTTAAAGTGAATGGGGGATGGGATTTGAAAAAGCTAGAGGGGAAAACAATAGCGATACTGGGGTCTAGAAAACTGGAGGAAATGAGCACAATCATCCGTAATCTAGGCGGTGAGCCGCATATTAGACCAGCTCAAGGAACGGTCTATCTTGATCATTCTCAGTTAAAGGATGATATCTATGGTTTGCTGGATAATCAGTTTGAGTGGGGCATCTTCACAACTGGGATTGGAATCGATACTTTATATAAAGCTGCTTGTGAACTTGGAGAAGGAGAAGCTTTCATTGCAGCTTTAAAAAACATGAAAATAGCAGCCAGAGGCTATAAGACAGTCAATATGCTGAAAAAGCTCGGTCTCACTCCCGTTGTCCGCGATGATGATGGCAGCACAAAAGGACTAGTGCGAATGATGAAGGAGCATCCCTTGAAAGGCTGTAAGGTAGCCTTGCAGCTGCATGGAGATCCGGCGCCGCTTTTAATTGAGTGGCTTGATGGGGAGCAGGCTCATTATAAAGAAATATTGCCTTATATCCATACACCGCCAGAAACGGAAGTGATGGAGCAATTGCTTAGTGAACTGCTTGGCGATAAGGTTGATGCCGCTTTTTTCACGAGCACACCGCAAGTACGCCATCTCATTGCGTATGCAGAAGAGAAGGGTTGTTTAGATGATTTAATTCAAGCTTTTCAAGGTCGGGTGATTGCGCTTGCTGTCGGAAAGGTAACTGCCCAAGCCTTACGGGAAGCTGGCATTGAGAGAGTTATCTTCCCTGAAAACGAACGAATGGGCAGTGCCATCGTCGAGTTGGGGAACTATTATCATAGCAAAAAGGACATCTGAGCATAGCCTCAGATGTCCTTTTATATTGATTAATACCAGTCCCATACTAATACGAATAGGGATCCGAAAATCGTTACAACGGCAACGAATAAGGCATAAATGATATTTGTATACAATGTACCTTTTTCCTTAGACTCGCCAATATGCATGAACAGGATAAGCTGCAGGCTGGCTTGAAGTCCGGCTGTAACGAGCAAGATTGTCATTTTGACTGCGAAGGATACATCAAGGTATAGAACCATTAATGCAGCTATCGTCAGAGCAATTGATGATAAGAAGCCGATAATATGCTCTTTAGGAAATAACTTTGCCATATTACATCAGTCCTTTCAAGTAGACGAAGCTGAAGATGAAGATCCAAACGACGTCTAAGAAATGCCAATAAAGTGAGAAGATAAAAGATTTATTGGCTGTATGAGTATTAAGGCCATGCTTTTTCACTTGAAGCAAGATTGCAAGTCCCCAGAACAGACCGAATGTTACGTGGGCTCCGTGGGTTCCAAGCAAGGTCAATAATGCAGAAGTGAACCCGCTTGTCGTGATGGCTGCACCTGCATGCACATAATGGAAGAACTCATAGATCTCAATGCCAAGGAAGGCGAGACCAAGCAATAGGGTGATGGTCATCATCGTCATCATGGCCTTCTTCATGCCCATGCGCATCGCATGAATCGCGATGCCAATCGTGAAGCTTGAAGATAATAAGATAAAGGTTTCCCAAAGTACGCCAGAGATTTGGAAGATATCCTTTCCAGTCGGACCATTACCAGTTCCATTTTCCAAAACGAAATAGACGGTAAATAAGGTGGCGAAGAGAACAATTTCGGCTCCGAGGAAAATCCAGAATCCTAAGATTTTCAGCTGATTCTCCTCTGTTCTATATTCTAATGGTTGTGAGGCATCTAGCTTCATTTTGTTTCACCTCGCAATTTCTTTTCTTCTTCTTCTAATTCTTTAGCAGAGATATGGAACCCATGGTCATTGCTGAATGAACGAGCAAACAGGAAGTAGACAATCGGGATAACGGCGATAATGGCCGGAATCCACCAGCTGAATACCATGAAGAATCCCCAGAAGAAGAAGGCGATTGCCATCCAGAATGGCATAAAGCTTGTGTTAGGCATATGAATTTCTTCTAGCTTGCCTTTGAATATTTTATGTTTTCCTAGCTTTTCATCCCATAAAGTATCAACAGAGCTTACTTCAGGTGTGATAGCAAAGTTATAGGCAGGAACAGGTGTATGAGTAGCCCATTCCAATGTCCGCGCATCCCATGGATCATTATTGCCATTTAAGCGCGGGGCATAGCGGAAGCTCCAATAAATGTTGTAAACGAGCAAAATGAACCCGATTGCTAAACCGACAGAACCGATGGAGGCAAGCAAGTTCAATGGGCCGAAGCCGCTTTCCTCAGAGTAAGTGTACGTACGGCGTGTCATTCCTTTAAGACCAAGCGCGAATAGCGGCAAGAAGGTCACGTTAAAGGAGATGGCAATCCACCAGAATGCACGCTTACCTTGTTTATCGTCAAGCATGAAACCGAAAATCTTTGGCCACCAGTAATAGAAACCGGCAAGAACACCGAAGACGGTACCAGGAATCAATACATAGTGGAAGTGGGCAACAAGGAACATCGTGTTATGGTATTGGTAATCCGCACTTGCCATCGCAAGCATAACACCTGTAATACCGCCGAATGTGAAGATTGGAATGAATCCAAGCGCATACATCATTGGTGTCGTAAATTGGATTTTCCCTTTGTACATTGTCAGGAGCCAGTTAAAGATTTTAACCCCGGTTGGAACGGCAATCAGCATCGTCGTAATGGAGAAGAAGCTATTAGAGAGTGCTCCTTGACCCATTGTATAGAAGTGATGGACCCAAACAAGGAATGATAGAGCTGAGATTGCCACCATACTTGCAACCATCGATTTATAGCCAAACAAATTCTTCTTAGAGAAGGTTGAAATAACTTCACTGAATATACCGAAGGCTGGGAGGATAACAATATAAACTTCAGGATGTCCCCAAACCCAGAACAGGTTAGCCCAAAGCATATCCATACCGCCATCAGTCATGGAGAAGAAATGGGTGCCGAACAGGCGGTCTAATGTCATCAGTGCAAGTGCCACTGTTAAGACAGGGAATGCGAAAACGATGATAACGTTCGTGATCAAGATAGACCAAGTGAACATAGGCATTTTTAAAAGAGTCATGCCAGGTGCACGCATTTTAAGAATGGTCACGATGAAGTTAATTCCTGTCATCAATGTACCAATCCCGGCAATCTGAATGGCGATTGCGTAATAGTTGTTACCAACTGATGGACTGAATTCTGTACTTGCCAGCGGGAAGTAGGCTGACCATCCGGCATCAGGAGAACCTCCGATAACGAATGAAATATTGAATAGCATGGCTCCGGCAAAGAATAACCAGAAGCTGACCGCGTTCAAATATGGGAATGCCACATCACGGGCTCCGATTTGAAGCGGGATAACAATATTCATTAAACCAATGATAAATGGCATCGCCATGAATAGAATCATGATTACGCCGTGTGTCGTGAAAATTTCATTATAATGCTGGGCATCAAGGAAGCCGTTTTCCGGCATCGCAAGCTGTCCGCGCATCAGCAATCCGTCTACCCCTCCGCGGAATAACATCAAGAGGGCACAGATGATATACATAATCCCAATACGTTTATGGTCAACGGTCGTCAGCCATTCATCTCTAAGCCAACGCCATTTCTTAAAATAGGTCAGACCCACAACTATGGCCATCGATGCAGCAACAATGCTGACCATGGCTCCGTAAATCATCGGGTCGCCAAGAACGAAAAATTCATCCCATTTCACGTTTGTCTAGCTCCTTTCATATAAAGCTCAAAGTGTTAATTCTAGTGGTTTCCGTGATTCTCAGATTGCTCAGATTCCTTATCAAATTGGTTTTCCTGATTAGGATCTTCGTTTGATGGAGCTTCTTTAGCGCCATGGTTATGTCCTTCTGGCGGCGGGCTGAATTCCAGGTGAGTGGAAGAATAGCTTTGACGGCCGACGTAAGCTGTATCTAGGAGCTCGTCAAATTTCTTTTCTGTCAGCTCAGGCTCATTCACTTGAACTTGCTCAACCCATTCATCAAACTCTTCATTAGACATGGAGAGCGCTTCGAATTCCATATGTGCAGTCCCTTGGCCGCTGAAGTTGGAATTTCGGCCCATCATGGACATTTCGTTATCTGCTACGAAATTAAGCTTTGTGACCATGTCAGACATGGCATATTTTTGGCCGCCCAATTGCGGAATCCAGAAGCTGGTGATTGGTCCGTAAGAATATAAGCGGAACTCTACGACTCTATCAGTTGGGATATTGACATAGTTTACGGTTTCAATATCCTGCTCAGGATAGCTGAAATGCCATTTCCAGTTAGAGGAAGAAGCATAAATGACGAGAGGTTCTTGATCTTCATAGCCTTTTGGCTTACTCTCAACCTCAAAAGTGGATACGACCGTCACGTAGCCAAGAATAGAGACAATAATAATCGGAATGGCTGTCCATATAATTTCAAGTGTATGACTGCCTTGGATATGCGGAGGCACGTAATCTTTAGGAGCTTTGGAAGCTCTATATTTCACTAATATGAAGATATACAGCACATAAACAACAACCATAACGCCAGCCAGCATCAGCATGGAGAAGATAATCGTATCTGATTGAGTTTTGGCTACTGGTCCGTTTGGATCGAACACAACCCAGTCACATCCGGCTAACAGAAGAATTGATGTCAGCATGGACCCTAAAAGTCCTAACTTTTTGTTCATAATGTTCCCCTTCCGTAAGTAGTTTAAGTTAGCTAAAAATATAAGTTGGGAGCAGAAAAAGAAATAACAGCAGTTTTGAATAAACCAACCATATTATGTAGCTTTTACCATACTCCAATTTTCAATATAATAAGTGTTTTGTGAAATTACAAATATATGAATCTAAAAGCACGAATGTTTTTTGTATATTTGACAAAGATGTGAACTTATTAACATTAAATTATATTAATGGTTTTTTATGTAAAAAATATGGCGAAATGGTGAATGGTGCCCGCCGTTATCAGTTGTTTGCTATTGGGCTGCTGAATAATCGAACAAGTTTTTCCCTGCCTGGAGATGATTTTTCCTTCTGGTTATTCTGCCGGAGACAGTGGTAACCATGGAGCTGCTAATCGTGGAGTAGATGATATATCGATAAAGTATAGGGGAGATTAGTAGTCCTATGTAAATAGGAGAAAAGGTCAATTATGAACCCTATTAAATAGGGAAATATGTAGGAAATACTCAGGTAAGTGCAAGGGAAGCGCTATATACTAGAGTAGAAGTCTACTATCGATTGAAGGGGATGAAGAAGTTTGAAGAAATTTGTTGTTTTATTTATTGCAAGCGCTTTCTTATTCGTTGGCA
>CAJGCH010000005.1 GCA_904501845.1 uncultured Bacillaceae bacterium
CCGTCAATTGCGGTTCTGCTCGGGCTTTTGTTAATTGCGGAAGGCTGGCTGATTCAGAGGCGCGGCTCCCTGCATGCATCTCCTCTTTATGAGAAAGGCAAAAGAGGGATGCTTGTAGGAGCACAAAAGTCAAAACGAATTTGGCTTGTGCCTGTTCTCCTTTTTGTACCGGATGGCCTGCTTGATGTGCCTGGTGATTTCTGGCCGGTATTCGCTTTTGGGGAGACAGAGTGGGCGCCGCTTGTCGTTCCATTCTTTATCGGTTTTTCCCTGAAGGCGAAGAGTACATTGCTCGCCAATATTGTGCGGCCGTTAGGAAGGAATATCATCTCGCTTGGTTTGGCGGTGCTAGCCGTAGCTGCTGCGGGATATTGGGTTCCTTATATGAGCTTGGCCGCAGTCGTTATTGCGATGATTGGGCGTGCTGTTATCTTCTTTGTTTATCGGAATAGGGAAGAGACGCGTTCTTCCTTCTTCACATCTTCAAAAAATGGACTAATGATTCTTGGTGTATTGCCGGAATCGCCGGCAGAGCGGATGGGTCTCTGCCCAGGAGAGCTGCTGACAAAGGTGAATGGACGGATTGTCCACTCAAGAGCCGAGCTTTATGAAGCACTGCAATCAAACCGTGCGCATTGCAGGCTTGAAATTTTTGATATTAATGATCAAATCCGGCTTGTCCAAAATGCCCTGTATGAGGGTGATCACCATGAGCTGGGAATCCTGGCCGTGGAAAGCCGGATGCTGCTTCCGATGGAGGGGGCACAATAATTCCGTTTCTATATCTGCAGACAAGACCTACTGATTTCGGGTTCTTGTCTGCAGTTTTTTTATGAGAATCTGTCAAAAGTGAGCATGGATGAACAGGAAATCTCGTAGCCGGGTTGGTAATCTTAGTTTGGAAGGAGATGGATTTCATATGGATGGTCTGCACAGAATGGCGGATAGTATTGACTATATTGAGGAGCATTTGGCTAATGAACTGCGAATAGAGGATATAGCCGCGGCTCGCGTGCATGTCTAAGTTTCATTTCCAGCGGCTGTTCGGCATGCTGACAGGCTTTACGGTAAGTGAGTATATTCGTAACCGTCGTGTCACCTTGGCTGCACAGGAGCTCATTCATACAAGAGCGAAGGTAATAGATGTAGCCATGAAGTATCAATATGATAGCCCTGAGTCCTTTACGAAGGCTTTCCAGCGCATCCATGGAATGACGCCATCAGCTGCTAGGAAAAACAGCCAGTTCCTCAAGGCCTATCCAAGACTCTCTTTTCAAATTCGGATAAAGGGTGATGTAGAAATGGAGTACAGATTGGAAGAGAAAGAGGCATTTGCGGTAATAGGAAGAAGCATTCGAACGAGGGCAGTGGACGGACAAAATCATCAGGATATTGCTGCTTTTTGGACGGAGTCTAACCAAGATGGGTTCGCCGCAAAACTCTCCCGATATTCTGGCAAGCTGGGGCTTTTAGGAATCTGCTTCGATTTTGATCAGAAGCAAGAGAATCTGTCCTATATGATTGCGGCTGAAAAAGGGGAATCAGCTGTTCCAGAGGGCTGGGAGCTAAGCATAATTCCTTCTGTAACCTGGGCTATATTTCCTGTAAGGGGAGCAATGCCTGATGCTATGCCTAAGGTGTGGGAACGCATCTTTTCTGAATGGTTCCCTTCAACAGGCTATGAGCATGCCGGGGGACCTGAGATGGAAGTGTATTTCAACGACGGAGATATAACCGCGGCTGACTATTATAGCGAAATCTGGATACCGGTCAAGAAAGCTTAATAAAAGGGTTCGAAGTCTTTTAAGACTTCGAACCCTTAGTGAGGTAATCGCTGCTGGAAGACTCCTCGCGAATTTCTCCGACGATGTTTTCTAATACATCCTCCATTGTCACGAGACCTGTCATTTGTCCAGCATCATTCCTTACGATGATCATATGCATGCGATTTTTTTGCATGTCCAAAAGCACGCTTTTGATTGATGAGCTTTCAGGAAATGAGGCGATTTCATGAATAAAATCAGTAATGGCTATATTGCGTCCGACTGCCATGTTCGTAAGCATTTCCTTCGTGTTAATGAACCCGATGACTTGGTCTGAACCCGCACTGTCAATCACTGGATACCGTGTGTAATTATATTTGTCGAGAATCGTAATGATGTCATCAATCTTCATCTGTTTTGTTAAGAAGACAGCCTCAGATTTAGGAATCGTAATCTCTTTTAATACACGGTCCTCAAATGAGAAGATATTCTGAAGGTAAGCGAGCTCTGTTTCATTGATTTCACCGCTTCGATAGCTTTGGTTGACGATCAGTTCCAATTCTTCCTCTGAATAAACCGTCTCATGACCGGCCGGCTTGACGCCAAACCAGCCAAGGAATATCTGGGATGAGCCATTCAAGAATCGAATGATTGGATTCGTGATTTTGCCGAACCAATAGAGCGGGGTAACGAGCATGAAAGTTACTCGTTCAGAGTACTGAATAGCCATCGTTTTTGGAGCGAGCTCCCCGAAGACGACATGCAGGAATGTAACAATCGCAAGCGCAATCGCATAGGACAGCACGGTCGCGACCGCCTCTGAAACTTCTAATCTCTCAAAGACAGGATGAAGCAATTTCTCAACAGTCGGCTCCCCTAATGCACCGAGTACCAAGGCGGTAATCGTGATTCCAAGCTGGCAGGCAGATAGATAGTAATCTAGATTTTCTGTCACTTTCTTCGCCAAGACAGCTTTTTTGTTTCCTTCGGCAATCAGCTGATCAATTCTTGACATCCGCACCTTCAAAATCGCGAATTCTGCGCCTACGAAGAAAGCTGTCAATCCAATGAATACCACTATTAAGAATAAGTTTAACGCAATTAATCCGTCCAATTAGTTCCTTCTTTTAAGAAGGATTCACCTCCAAATGAATTAAGTTCATAGTCTATTAAAGTTTCCGCAGGGTAACTAGTTTGATAGAGTGATTTTCCATCTTCTCAACGAGCCATACATAATCCCCATGTTTCACTTCAACGCCTTCTTGGACCTCTTCGATGTTTTGAAGAATCCAGCCGGCAATCGTGTCAATATCATCACTTTCTTCAAATGTCAGTCCGAAGCGATCCTCGATTTCATCTAATAGGACACGGCCATTCATGAGATATTGGTTATCCCCGATGACCTGGATATCCGCTTCCTCTTCTTCATCGAATTCATCTCGTATCTCACCGACGATTTCTTCTAATACATCCTCCAATGAAAGGATTCCTGCAGTGCCTCCGTATTCATCAATAACAAGCACCATATGGACCTGTTCTCTCTGCATGGTCAATAGGGCATCCTGAATGGGGGTCGTTTCAAGGACGAACGGCAATTCACGGACGAAATCAGCTGGTTTGGATTCCCGATTCGCAACAATTTGCGTGAGCATCCTTTTAACGTTTAAAATCCCAACGATTCTATCCTTATCCCCGTCCTCTACAACAGGATAGCGGGTGTAATTATTCTCATCCAAGATGGAGATGATGGTCCCATAGTCCATGTCTTTATCAAGAGTGACCATCTCCTTGCGCGGGACCATAATATCCTTTGCAACACGTTCGTCAAAAGAGAAGATATTCTCCATATAGGAGAGCTCCGTCTTGTCGATTTCTCCGCCTTGGAAGCTCTGCGCCATAATGATTTTTAATTCGTCTTCTGAATAGGTGTCTTCATGGCCAGCGGGCTTGACGCCGAATAGTCGCAGGAATTGACGGGATGTTCCGTTCAATGCCCAGATGAATGGGCTCATGACTTTTCCGAACCAGTACAGCGGCGTGGAAAGGAGAAGGCTCATTCGTTCAGCATATTGTATGGCGAGTGTCTTAGGTGCCATTTCTCCGAGAACAACGTGGAGGAATGTGACGAGTATAAAGGCAATCGCATACGAAAGAGCGGAAGAGAGAGCGTCTGAAATATTCAAGAAATCAAATACAGGATACAAGAGCCTTTCTACAGCTGGCTTTCCGAGCGCTCCGAGACCAAGAGCGGTGACGGTAATGCCCAGCTGGCAGGCGGACAGGTAATAATCCAGATCGCTTGCCACCTTCTTGGCTGTGATGGCTTTCTTGTTCCCTTCACTGATTAATTGTTCAATTCTAGACATGCGGAGTTTGACGACGGCAAATTCAGCCCCGACAAAAAAAGCAGTCATAATGAGTAGGATGATCAAAAGTAACAAATTTGTGAACGTAATTATATCCAATTACTTCCCTCGGATGAGGGATTCACCTCCATGGTTATATTGTAAACTGACTTAATATTTGGAAAATTATTGGCAATACTGTATCTTGCTTGATATGACAGGGTTTCTGATGGCCACCTGAGGCCAAGTTGATGTTGAAGGGTTACCAGCTCGTTCCCAATGGAGCCACCTCCCTTTATTGTTATTTTGGCAAAAGTATAGCATATGGTGAATAGGTCGTACAGTATTGATGTCCTGTGAGATTAAAAGGAACGAGAGTTTGAACTGTCTTATATACATTTTGAGAAAATTAATAGGTGAGCTAGAGTATATAGGTTTAAAACAATTACTATATTTAGAACAATTTTTCATACTTGATGTAGGGTATGCTTAAGGGCGTGATTGCATGCCTGCTATAAGCATAACAGAAGGATTTTAAATCACCAGTTTAACCTCTATCAGGGGCGACGGACATTGCTTGGCCTTGGAAGGACAATTGAGTTTCCTGCCTCTGAACCTATTATAAGGAATAGAAAATCTCGCTGCGCAAGTTATTTATTTAAGTATTCAAAAATATATGACATTTATGATTCGTTTATGATATAGTCGCTATATTGCTATTTTACAATTGAATAGAGTGTAAGGGTTGGTGCCAAACGAATCATGGTTTGGCTTAAAAGGGAAGTACGGTGAAAGTCCGTCGCTGTCCCGCAACTGTAAATCGGAGCATATCGCAACATACCACTGCTAATCAAGCGGGAAGGTGCGATTATAATGCGTTGATGATGAGCCAGGAGACCTGCCAATTCTAGTACACACCAATACCTACGTGGAAATAGGGGGTGAATTGTGCCGGGGATCACGGCACTGTACGAATCTAAGGTATCAGGCGAACGCTTGCCTGTCTTTATATTGCGAACATTAATCAGCCATTTCCCATAGGGGAGATGGCTTTTTGGCATTCACGAAAAAACGATGCATGGGGAGGAACAAAGGATGAAATGGACACGCACAGCTATCGGCTATCCGTATATTGGTGACAACCGAGAGTGGAAGAGATGCTTAGAGGCCTTTTGGAAAGGGGATGTGACAGAGGATGTGTTTTTGCAGCAGCTGAAGGACATTCGCTTAGGCAGATTAAAGAGACAGATGGATTTGGGTCTTGATTATCTATCAATTGGTGATTTCACCATGTATGACCGTATGCTTGATACGGCCGTTATGTTTGGAATGATCCCAAGCCGATATGCCGCAGAAAGCAGAGAATCTGACTTATCCGTTTATTATGCGATGGCACGGGGAGCAAAGGGGGCCGTTGCCTGTGAAATGACTAAATGGTTCAATACCAATTATCATTATATCGTTCCGGAATATGAGGGGCAGAAGCTTAGTGTGACGAAGAATATCCTGCTCCAATGGTTCAAGGAAGCGAGGGATGAGCTAGGCATCGTCACCAAGCCGACGATGATAGGACCATACACCTTCATTAAGCTTGCGAAGGGCTTTGAAAATCGAGAGGCATTTGCGGCCGAAATCATCCCGTTGTACAGGCAGGTGATGGCTGAGCTTTCTGAAGAGGGGGCTGTTTGGATTCAACTGGAGGAGCCGGCCCTTGTCCTGACATTGAGCGAGGAAGAAGTCGCGTTCGTGAAATCTGTTTATGCCCAGCTGATAGTTGAGAAACCAGCTTGTCATATTATGCTGCAAACCTATTTTGAAGGATTATCTGCTTATGATGAGCTTGTCAATCTGCCTGTTGAAGGAATTGGCCTCGATTTTGTCTCAGGCTATCAGCAAAATATCGCATCCTTGAAACAATTTGGGTTCCCAGCTGAGAAGGTGCTAGCCATTGGCATCATTGATGGACGAAATATATGGCGTGCCAACTTGGCAGAAAAAGCGGAGCTGCTTAACTCCATCCTTGATCAATCCAAGGCAGGCGATGTATGGGTCCAGCCGTCATCCAGCTTGCAGCATGTTCCCATCTCCACGGCCTTAGAGCAAAAGATGAGTGATGATATCAAGAGGCTGCTCGCTTTTGCCGATGAAAAAATCACGGAAATCAATCAACTCGTCCTTTCGTTCAATGACATAGGACTCCCGCTTGGCGGAAATGGACGCACGACCCAAAAGGCTTCTTCTGAGCGAGCCGTTACTCCTGATGATTTCAAACGTCCTGCGCCTTTTCCGGTTCGTCAGGAAATTCAGGCTCGGAAACTAAACTTGCCGGTTTTCCCAACAACGACGATTGGCAGCTTTCCTCAGTCAAAAGAAGTGAAGGAAACACGTAAGGCGTGGCGGAATAAGGAGATTACTGATGAGACCTATGCTGCATTCATTGAACGAGAGACGGAGCGATGGATTCGCATCCAAGAGGATTTGGGACTTGATGTGCTCGTGCATGGGGAGTTTGAACGGACAGATATGGTTGAATATTTTGGGGAGAAGCTTGCGGGCTTTGCTTTAAGTGAGAAAGCATGGGTCGTTTCCTACGGATCGAGATGTGTGAAACCGCCAATCATTCATGGAGATGTGAGCTGGCTTGAGCCAATGACTCTTAAAGAGACGGCAGCGGCACAGGTTATGACAGAGAAACCGGTAAAGGGGATGCTCACTGGTCCTGTAACCATCTTGAATTGGTCTTTTGTCCGCGATGATATTTCAAGAGAAGAGGTTGCTTATCAGCTGGGATTGGCGCTTCGTAGGGAGATTGAATGTCTAGAACAGGCAGGTATCGCTATCATACAGGTCGATGAACCGGCCTTAAGGGAAGGATTGCCCCTGCGGAAGGCGGACTGGGAGAAGTACCTGAGATGGGCGATTCGCTCATTCCGTTTGGCGACCTCTGGTGTTCAAAATGAAACGCAAATTCATACCCATATGTGCTATTGTGATTTTCATGATTTCGTGAAGCCAATCGAAGCACTCGATGTTGATGTCATTTCCATTGAGACATCCAGGAGCCATGGGGAATTCATTCATTCCCTGCAGAAAACCCCTTACGAAAAGGGAATTGGATTAGGAGTCTATGATATTCATAGCCCTCGCATTCCATCGGAAGAGGAAATGCTTGAAATCATGCAGGATAGTCTTGAGGTGCTGGAGCCCCGTCAATTTTGGGTTAATCCCGATTGCGGGCTGAAGACGAGGAAGGAAGAAGAAACGGTAGCTTCGCTTCGCCATATGGTCCATGCAGCTAAACAATTGCGCAGCTATATGAAGATGAGGCAATTTTAACAGTTGGAGGGGGATGCTCTATGTGCTTTGTTAGTACAGCGGGTATCCTTTTTCTCCGTAAGAATATTAATCCCTTGTAAAAGATACAGATATTCGATATGATAGAAACACCATATATGGTCGTTTTAATAATAAACAAATCAATATATAGTGTTGGCTAGAGAATAAGATGCGTATAGACGCTTAATAGGGAAATCGATGAGAATTCGATGCTGCCCCCGCAACTGTAAGTGCTGACGAGCTAAACATGAGCCACTGTATAGGGTTGTCTCTTCTTTAAGAGGTGATGATACGGGAAGGGTTTAGTGAGAATGAAGCACAAGTCAGGAGACCTGTCTTATTTTTTTCGAATTTCGATTTTCTCCGGGGAGTGAGGAAGGAAATGATAGCACACAGAAGCTCATAGTTGTTATGTGCCTTTTCCCTGTTATCTTTTCACCCGCTCAAAGAATAGAGTGGGTTATTTTTTTGCCCTCGGAGTCAATTTCATAGTTTAAGGGAGATGGATGAATTGATCGAGGAACGGTTATGGAAGACGGAAAGGCTAATAGAAGAGACTGCTCATGAATATAGGCTGGATATCGAGGAGCTGAAAGAGCTGATTGCCCGCGGTAAGGAAACTGATGCGAATGAGACTGCCCTTCATTACGCTCTTAATAGAATTACGATGGATGCGCCTGACTGGACATTCGTCGCTGCAAGGCTTTATTTGCAAAAGCTGTACAAAGAGGCAGCGGAAAATCGAGGGTATGATGAAGAACTCAAATATGGAAGCTTCTCTGAATTGGTTCACACACTTGTCGATAAGGGAATTTATTCAGAGGAGCTCATGCAGGCCTATTCAAATCGTGAATTGGAGGAAGCCGCGAGAGAGATTGTCCCTGAGCGCGATTACAGCTTCAACTATATTGGTCTGTTCTTGCTCGCGGACCGCTATTTAGCTCGGGATCACGAGCGCCGTCTATATGAATTGCCGCAAGAGCGCTTTTTAATCATTGCCCTGCAATTAATGAAGAATGAGAACCCTAATGAGCGAATGGAGCTTGTTAAAGAGGCGTATTGGGCGCTCAGTCATTTATATATGACGGTCGCGACGCCGACGCTTGCGAATGCGGGCAAAAGCTTTGGGCAGCTATCCTCCTGCTTCATTGACACGGTGGAGGATTCCTTGGACGGCATTTATTTGAACAACTGGGATACGGCACGCCTCTCTAAGGATGGGGGCGGAGTCGGAATCTATTATGGCAAGGTTCGTGCGCTTGGGTCTGATATCAAGAAGTTCAAAGGGAATTCATCTGGGGTCGTCCCATGGATTCGCTTGATTAACGATACGGCTGTTAGCGTTGATCAGCTTGGTCAAAGACAAGGTGCGATTGCCGTTTACATAGATGTTTTCCATAAAGACATCATGAATGGGTTCCTTGACTTGAAAACGAATAATGGCGATGAACGACGCAAGGCGCATGATATTTTCACTGGGGTATGCATTCCGGATCTATTCATGGAGCAGCTTCAGAAAGTGGATGAGAACGGGCGAAGTATCGGGGAGTGGCATACATTCTGTCCGCATGAAGTGAAAAGCATCATGGGCTGGAAGGATGAGCACGGCAATCCGCTTGGCTTGGAGGATTTCTATGATGAGGACAATCGGAAATTCTTCACGGAGAAGTATATGGAAGCGGTGAATCACCCGCTCCTGCCGCGCAGAACGTATCGAGCGATGGACATCATGGCAAGGGTCATGGTCTCCCAGCTGGAAACGGGCACACCGTATATGTTCTACCGTGATGAAGTCAATCGTCAAAATCCCAATAAGCATGTAAACGGCGAGGGACGCACATCCATCTATTGCAGCAATCTGTGCACGGAAATCGCGCAAAATATGTCGGCTACAAGGATTGTGAAAGAATATGAGGATGAGGACGGGAATATGGTCATTGTCCGGAAGCCTGGCGATTTCGTTGTCTGTAATTTATCATCTATTAATTTGGCAAAAGCGGTTCCTGCCAATGTGCTTGAGCGCCTAATTCGTATCCAAGTACGCATGCTGGATAATGTCATAGATTTGAATACAATCAGTGTCGGCCAAGCAGAGAAAACAAATAAGAAATACCGCGCGATTGGCCTTGGGACGTTTGGATGGCATCATCTGCTTGCTTTAGAGGGGATATATTGGGAGTCCGAGGATGCAGCGCATTATGCCGATCGGTTATATGAAGACATTGCTTATTACACGATCCGCTCTTCGATGGAATTGGCTGCTGAGAAGGGTGCATACAGCCAATTTGGCGGTTCTGAATGGGAGACTGGCCGTTATTTTGAGCGGAAAGAGTATGTAACGGAGCGCTGGGCAGAGCTTCAGGCGAAGATCCAGGAGAAAGGAATGCGCAATGGCTGGCTCATGGCTGTTGCCCCGAACTCCTCTACGGCGAAAATAGGCGGCTCAACGGATGGAATTGACCCAATCTATGCAGTCGAATACGCAGAGGAGAAGAAGAACTTCAAATTTAAGGTCACAGCTCCTGATATTAATCATAGAACCTATGAATACTACAAGAAGAGCAGGCATCAATTGAGCCAGGTGTGGAGCATCAGGCAGAATGCTGCGCGCGGCCGCCATATTGACCAGGGAATCAGCTTCAACCTGTATGTGAAGCATGATATCAAAGCGAGGGATCTGTTGAACCTTCATCTTGAAGCCTGGAAGAACGGCTTGAAGACGACTTACTATGTAAGAAGCACCTCGCAGGCCGAGATTGAGGAATGTGAATCCTGCCATAGCTAAAAGGAGAGAGAACGATGGTGAACAAAACATTGAATAAAATTAAACTATTAAATCCTGAATATCCGAATAAATCGACAGGAATCATCAATGGGAAAACTTCCGGTCTATTAAACTGGAATGATATTGCCTATCCGCAAATGTATGATCTATACCAAACCTTGCTGTCTAACTTCTGGAAGGCCCAGGAGATTAATATGCAGGATGATATCAAGCAATGGGATTCCTTGAGTGAGACGGAGAAGGATGTATTCCTCCGTATTAATACCCAGCTCGCATCCCTTGATAGCTTACAGACGCCGACGATGAGCCAGGTCATGGATTATGTGACGGACTCTAGCTTCAAGGCAATCTTTGCGGTCATTTCCCAGCAGGAGGCGGTTCATAATGAATCCTATTCCTATATCCTCAGCTCGCTCGTGCCGCTGCAGGAGCAGAACCAACGCTTCAATGAGGCGAAGGATGACCCGATTGTGCAAAAGCGCAATAAGCTGATTTTGGATGCGTATGAGCAGTTCCGCAACGAGCCGACGCCACTCCATCTATTTAAGCTTGCAGTCAATTCGATTAATCTTGAGGGAATTTATTTCTATGCAGGGTTTGCTTTCTTCTATAACTTGGCGCGCCATCAAAGGATGCTGAAGACGAGCACGATGATCAGTTATATCCAGCGTGATGAAATGCAGCACGCTTACTTCATCTCCCAGTTTATCCGCATCTTACTGACGGAAAATCCGGAATTGAATACAGAAGAGAATATTGATTATATTTATCGTACGATTGGAGAAGCGGTCGAGCTTGAGAAGGAATGGTCCCGCTATATTCTGAAGGAGATTGAAGGCATTGATTTAGACGAGTTTGAAAACTATGTGGAGTACTTGGCCAATAAGCGCTTCCGCCAGCTTGGTTTGAAGAATCTCTACCCAGAGCGCACCAATCCGATGCCATGGATTCACGTGTTCAGCGATGAGATGATCAATGAGACGAAGTCCGATTTCTTTGAGCAGAAATCTAGAACCTATACGAAGGTAACCCAATCAAATGGATTTGATGAGCTATGAAAGCCGCCATCACTTATGCTACGAAAACAAGCAATACGGAGGAACTCGCACTAGAATTGCGCGAAAGCCTATCTCGGCATATTCATACGGATATATATTTGGTCGAGCGCTTTCCTCTAAGTCAGCTGAATGACTATGAGATGGTTATCATCGGCACCTACACTTGGGGGATGGGGGAAATCCCGCATGAGATGATGCCCTTATATAAATGGATAGAACGAGAGGACGTCAACCATCTCACAACAGCTGTCTTCGGAACAGGCGACCGCTTTTATCCGAACTTCTGCGGAGCAGTCGATGAATTCCGGGATATGCTCTATGTCCATACCAATCTCGCTGCCACCCTCAAGGTTGAACTTTCCCCGCAAAGCAGTGACCGAAAGAAGTGTGAAAAATTCGCTGACATTTTAATGAATCGAATCTAGCAACATGTATATAAAACGTCAAGGCTGTGAGATGTCAACAAAAGGGATTGAGAAGCGTTATTCTCAATCCTTTTGTTGTGCTTACATCCCGCTTGAATGAACAAGTGTGTATTCCGTATGCTTGTATTTTACATATAGACAAAAAGAAGTAAGAAAATTATGATTAATAGGTAAAGGGGTGGGTCATTTGGGATAAAAATAGGAAAACAACTGCTCGATTCATTAGCAGGAATCGTGCTCATGATTTTAGGGGTCATTATGATCAGCGGGCTTCCCAATCTATTTAGGGGGATTGGCTTTCACTTCGCTGACTATCTTGAAAGTATAAAATATGTCGTACTTGCGATTTTGAATCCTCAATCCATCGATTATGGAGGCACGGGGCGGGCCATCTTTCCGCAAATTTTCATACCTTATGAAAATACGATGCTCATGATCGCCATTAGCTTCATTGGATCCGTACTTATTGCGTTCTTGATGACGTACATAATCTTATTGTTAGGAAGAAGACATGCTGCAAAGATTGAGTGGGCATTGTCCCTTCTGCAAGCTCTTCCGGATTTATTCTACATTGCTTTCTCCCAATGGATGGTTGTCATTATCTATAGGAGTACAGGCATTCTGGTTATGGAGGTGGCGAGTGATGGTACATTCAAAAGTCTGGCCTTGCCGTTACTCTGTCTCTCGCTGCCGCTCGTTTTGCTGCTTACGAAGTTTTTGCTGCAGCAATTTTTGAATGAGAAGAGGAAGTTATATGTCGAATATGCATCCTCAAAGGGCTTCTCAGAACTGTATATTTTCAATACACATATATTCCGGAATGTGTTCTTCAGCTTAATCAATTACTCCAAAACGGTTATATGGTTCATGATTTCTAATTTAATCATCATTGAACTCTTATTTAGCATTAATGGATTAGTCGGGTTTATCTTCCGTTACCTTACACCAGAGGTCTTTGCAATTGGAACGATTATGCTTATGCTGCCTGTCATGGCCTTTTTTGAATTAACCCAATTGCTTATCCCGCAAAAGAGGAGGGGATAAGAGATGTTTAAATGGATCATCAGAAGCAAATCTTTCATGGCAGGGTTTCTGTTCTTAAGTGTATTGATGCTTTTAAGTATTGGCAACACCATATTCAATGACGGGGAAATACGCCGTGATGCTTTTCTGTCAGACGGGGAGGGGACAATCATTGATGCTCCGCCATATCCTCCATTTACAGTATTCCCGCTCGGGTCTGATTTGGAAGGGTATGACCTGCTGCACATGATGATTGAAGGAGCGAAGATTACGATAGGAATTGCTCTCATGATTGCGGTATTGCGCATTGCGCTCGGCCTTTTGATTGGCTCACTGCTCGGGATGTATGCGCGCAGATGGATTGCTCCCTTTGAGAAGGTCTTTTCAAGCTTCACGCTGATTCCGCTTACCTTAGTAGCGGCTTATTTGCTGGTTCATGTTTTGACGATGCAGCCAGATGGATTTGCGAATCCATTTTGGAAGAGAGCGCTCTTTGAGGTCTTTGTCCTGACGATTTATGCGGTACCGACATTGGCCATCTTCCAGGCAAATGAGATTAAACGACTGCATGAAGAGGACTTCATGGAAGCTGCCAGCGTGCTTGGCGGAGGAGCTTGGCATAAAATGAAGGTACATATCTTTCCCCATCTGAAGGAAAATTTAATGCAATTATCGATTCAGCAATTCATTCAAGTATTAATTGTTCTTTCCCATTTGGGGGTGCTCAATATCTTCTTTGGCGGTACCTTCGTTGATTACGGGACAGGCGGCTCGCCTAAGTCGATGTATTATGAATGGTCAGGCTTGGTAGGGACCTATTTCCGTTCACTTAATTTCCATCCATGGATCGCGCTTGTGCCCATTGCCTTTTTCACGCTGACCATTCTCGCTGCGCAGCTGATGCTCAATGGATTAAAGAAAGCGAGTGAACAAGCGAATGAGGAAAAGAAAACACGGCATTCTGCTTCCTCGCTGCATCCAGATAATCATACCGCCGAAGAGTTATTTGCCCTTCATCAGAGAAAAGAGGCATAAAAAACAACAGATTGCCTGCACAAAAGGCAATCTGTCTTTCCTTAACGAAGAGCTATCCTTCTTACCGCCCATTTACGGATTTCTTCACAAAGCATAAAGAGCACCGTAAAGATTGGGAGCAGAATGAGATGATGCCATTCCAATGCAGCCGTTTCAAAGACATACTGGAAGAGCGGTGTATAGGAAATCAGCAAGAATAAGATGATTTCCAGGACAACTCCCCAAATCATCAGTGAATTAGGCTTATTAAATGATTGAAAGAATGGCTGCCTAAAAGACCGTGATTCTAAGAGGTTGCCAATCTGACAGGCGATTACAGCCCCGAATCCGAGCGTAATGGCATAGCTATAAGCATGCATGACCTCACTTGGTGCCGTATTTGTTGAAATCATGTCCGTAAAGGAACGGATTTCTTCAAAGGTGTACCCGAAATAATCCCACGCAAAGAAAAAGGCAATGAACAGGCAGGCTGCCTGGATTATTCCTAAGAACCCGTAAGCCCTGAGTAATGTAGGACGGTTGAGAATATTGCTCTCTTTCTTCCTTGGCGGCTGGTCAAGAACATCCTCATCCGGCAGCTCCTTCCCCAGAGAAATAGCGGGAACAATATCTGTTCCAAGGTCTATGGCAAGAACCAATAGGATAGGCAAGGCGAGCGGGATATTGAATAATCCCATCACAAGGAATGGCAGAATCTCCGGTATGTTTGAAGCTAAAATATAGCTAATGAACTTCCGGATATTTTCATATATTGCTCGGCCTTCTTTAATAGCCTCGACGATGGTAGCGAAGTGGTCGTCCAATAAAACGACATCAGAGGTTTCAATCGCTGCATCTGATCCATTTTTACCCATTGAAATGCCGATATCAGCCTTTTTCAAAGCTAATACATCATTGATTCCGTCACCGGTTGCTGCGACGACATGGCCGAGACTTTGATAAACTGTGACAATTTTCAATTTGTCTTGCGGTGTTGTCCGCGCAAAAATAACCGGATAATCTGTATCGATTTTCTTCGCAAGGGCCCCCTCGCTCATTTCTCTCAGCTCTTCACCAGTAATGACGATATATTGATTCTTGATGATGCCTGTTTGCTTTGCTATGGAGAGAGCCGTTTTACTGTAATCCCCGGTAACGACCGTGATTTTGATACCCGCACGATAGCAGTCACGCACTGCTTCAAATACGCCTTCCTTCGGCGGGTCATACATGATGGCAAGACCGAGCAGCATGAGTGTGCCGTCTTCAGGTCCTGAACAGGAAACGGCCAAAATACGATAACCGTCACTTGCCATTCCATCATTGATAGCATGAACTTCCTTGCGGTCCGCCTCGGTCATCTTTACGGCATTGCCGTTTCGGTACATGTACTGGCATTTTCCTAAGATTTTATGCGGATCTCCTTTTGTGAAATGAATCGATTTTCTAACAGGGAAAATGTCAGCTGATTCATTTTTTGCGATAACCGTCATATATTTAGTTTCGGAGCTAAAGGGCTGCAGGCTCTCTCTTCTATATAGCTGTTTCGTTTCTTGGACATTCATGCCATACTTCTCGGCAGCCATTAAAATGGCCGCCTCTGTTGGGTTGCCTATGTACTCCCACTCTTCCTGATTGTTTTCTGCCGTTTTCAAAACGGTTTCTGAGCATAGGATCGCAGATGTGAAAAAGCGATCAAGGCACGGCTGGTTTTGAGGAGTAATTCCGGTAAATTCACCAGTCTTTTCGTAGCCATTTCCGCTAATGTCAACCAAGCCGTCTGGTGTCCATATCTTCTTTGTGACCATGGCGTTTTGTGTGAGAGTCCCTGTCTTATCTGTACAAATAACGGTCGTCGTGCTAAGGGTTTCAACAGCTGATGGCTTTCTGACAAGGGCATTTTTCTTGGCCATTCGCTGGACGCTCAGTGCAAGAGATAGGCTGACGGTAGGCATCAAGCCTTCCGGAATATTTGCGACAATCATCCCGATGGCGAAGATTAACGCTGCATTGACTTCAATATCCGTCAGGAAGATGGATACGCAAAAAGCCAAGATTCCAATGGTGACCGCGAAGGCGGCCAAAATCTTGGTGATCCGCTGGATTTGAACCTCTAATGTGCTTTTCTCTCGTTTGATTTGAGCCGTTGTTTCGGTAATCATTCCGATTTGTGTCTGTTTGCCTGTCCCGTAAACGACTGCTGTTGCTTCTCCGCTAATAATGGATGTGCCTGCAAAGACTAAATTGATGCAATCACTTACTACTCCATTGCTATGTGTGTCTATTGCTTCACCTCGATTTACCGGCAATGATTCACCAGTGAACATTGAATTGTTAACCATCAAGCGATTCGAAGAAAGAATCCGGCAGTCAGCCGGGACTTTGTCACCCGCTGTGAGGACCAGGACATCTCCTGGTACCAATTGGTCAGCATTGATTGATTTCATTTCACCATCGCGATAGACTTTCACACGGCTTGGCATCATTTCAGACAAAGCTTGCAAGGCTTTGTCCGCCCGGTTCTCTTGTATGAAGGAAAAGATGGCATTAATCAATATGATTGCCCATATGACATAACTCAGCAAGGGCGTGCCAGAAATGAATGCAAGAATACTAGCTGTCCAAAGCATAATCGCTAATAATCCGACAAGCTTTTCTATAAAACATTTAAAAGGATTAAAGGTTCTTTTTTGTGCCACCTTGTTATACCCTAATATTGTCTGTCTAACTTGGGCTTCGGTTTCAGATAATCCATCAGGATTGGTTTTTAGTGAGCTAAGCACATGGCCAGCCTCTTTTTTTGCCCATGTTATTGGATCTGTCTTTTGTATCTCCAGCAATGTGCTCTCCGGTATTCCTGGTTGATGTTTTTCCATCTTTCTGACCTCCTTTCTAGGTAATAAACTATTTCAAAATAATTATACCTGTATTTTGATAATTTAAAAAATATTGAGTGACGGGTATATTCATCTTAGAGGTTAATAGAATTTCTTTGAGAGAAAGCGTGAATTGTTCGGTTACAGAAGCTGTTTGTTACGTATTAATAATTCCGCCGCGAAATTTGATTCCGAAAATTCGTTTGTAAAAAGGGATAACCGACAAGTTTCTGGTAGAAAAAGCAGGATTAATAAAGGACATAGCTGTTTTTTGTAGAAATTTGAGGAAAGAAAGACGTATAAAGCAAGTTTATAGGTTACAAAATATGGCAAATAAAATGGAGTACCCCGTATATACTAGGATTAATACATAATTATGAAGGCAACTAAATTGGCAACTTTTTTAGGCCTAAAGTAGCAAGTGCTGCCGAGAAGGCTGGACTGCCTAAGAAATCAGAATGATTAAGGGAAGGGTAGGCGATGTTACGAATGCATAATTCGGAGTTAGATGGTGAATGGGTGAACTTGATGTTAGTAGCCCGGGAGCTTGGACTGAGCAAGGAGGAAATAAGGGAATTTTTAAAAAAGAATCAGCTGCCTGAGAAAGTGAATACCCCTACATAAAAAAACACTCACCAACAAGTTGGCGAGTGACTATTTATTTTCGTATAGAAATCACATTATTTATCGTTATTGTTTATTTTCCATTTATTAAATTCAATGAATTCCCGGAATTGGTCTTTCGAAACCCCTGATTCCATCGCTTCTTTGACAAGTATTGCCCAATCTTGGTCCAGAGGATAATCAGTCGGCTTGTCCTGTAAGAGAACATCCAATGGTACATCGAGGACAGCGGCAATCTTTTCAAGAAATTGTATGGAAGGGTTCGTCTGTATATTTCTTTCTAATGAACTCAAATAAGATTTAGCTACGCCTGCTTTTTCTGCTAGTTCAGTCATAGATAATTTCTTTTCAGTTCTTAATCTTTTGACACGATCACCAATCATCTTACAAATTCCTTCCTGAACAGTATATTTAGAAAGTATTCGCTTCTAACTCATATTATAATAATACCATCATTATCAATCAATTCCCTATAGTCTTTTATCCTATATTACATGTTAATTGCATGTCATTGATTACAGCAGACAGGATAAATTAATGCTAATTAACTGTATAATATGCCGTAATCTTGAAATATTTAGGGGTAATATGAGGAAAAAGCACTGTGATGCGCAGGGAATGAGGGCATATATCCCGATAATATGAAAAGGGACGAGGGATAGAAGAATGGTTAATGGGCTGAATGGGTCTTTGGTCTCTTTTAGCCCAGGGAAATGACCATACCATTATGGGGATATATAATATGCATTTTTGAGAACCTGGGTCCGGTTTTAGAACCAGACGCAGGTCTTTTATTTTTGCTTTTGTCTTTGTATTGAATCTCGGGAGATGGAATGATAAAAGCGGCCGCCTTCAACAGGCAGACAGCCGCTTCTTCAAGTTCTCAAAAGCTTTTAAGAGGACACCTAAATGCCTTCACTCAGCCTTCATATATTTTTTTAAATCATCGTGTACAGTCCGGTCGGCAAGCTTTACGTTTGAGCGATAGGCTGCCCGGCAGATGATATGACCTGCAACTGGGGCAGTCAGAAACACAAAAAATATGCCAAGAAGCAGCCGTATGCTTACATAACCTTCATCAATCCAAAAAAACATGAATGCTCCAAGAAGGATGAACAGCACTCCGAGAGTGGTGCTTTTAGAAGCGGCGTGGGAGCGTGTATAAACATCCGGAAGCCTGATCAGCCCAACCGTACTTAGAAACGTTAAGAGTGTCCCTGAGAGGATTAAGCCGGCAGCAATCCATTCACTTATCATTTCCGCGTTCAATGACCACACCTCTTTCTATGAATCTGGCAAACGCTATCGTTCCGATGAAAGATAGAATCCCTAATAATAAGATGATATCCAAGAAGGCGTGCGATCTGAACAGAACCGATAATATCGCTACACCTGAAATTAAATGAATTCCGATGGAATCCAGTGCCATAACCCTGTCCGGCATGGAGGGACCCTTAAGCAGGCGATAGAGGGCAAAAAGAATTGATAACGTCAAAATGAACAGGGCTAACGTCAAGACTTTCTCAAACATTATCGTGTAACCTCCTTAATCGCCTTTTCAAAACGCATTTTTGACTTAATGATGGATTGTTTGGATTCCTTCATATCCATGGCATGAATAAAGAATGTTTTGTTATCTGGTGAAATCTCCAATACGACAGAGCCTGGTGTCAGTGATAATAACAGGGCCAATATCGGTATTTCCCAATCACCATTCAGTTCTGTCTTTAAAGCAAATACACCTGGCTGAACATCTATTTTTCTGCGTGTGACCTGCTTCAGGACAAGTATAGTGGAGGAAACGAGCTCTTTCATGAATACAAGCAGCAACTTCAATATGGAAAGAAAGGTCCCTAAATAGAAGGACTTACTGAAGAAACGACGCATGAAAAATAAAATAACCATTCCCACTAAATACCCGGCAACGAACGATGGGAAGCTCCATTTATCCTGCAAAAGCATCCATAAGAAACCAATGAATATATTAAGCAAAACTTGAATGGGCACCATAACCACCCCTTTTTGTTATTGACTTAGCTACTACTCTCCTAAAACCGCTTTAATATATAAATCAGGGTCCATCAAGCCTTCAGCGGCCAATTGGATATAAGAGGAGATGGATTCTCCTCCCAATCCTAAAAAGACTATTACCGCCGTTAAAAATGTAATTGGTACAATAATTCCTCTGGTCGTCCCTTTCTCCATGTCTTCACTTAGATTTGTTTCTCCCCAGAATACGTTCATGAAGATTTTCATAACGGAATAAAGAACCAATAAGCTTGATATCAAACCAATTGCCCCAAGCCAATATTCTCCTGCATCAAAGGTGCCTTTTGTAATCAGCACCTTCCCGAGGAACCCGCTCAAAGGCGGGATGCCAGCGAGCGCCAGGGCTGCTATAAAGAACATCCAGCCAAGAAACGGATGTGTCCGAATCAAGCCGCTGATTTCTTTTAAATTGGATGTGCCGGTCAGGTAAATGACTGTTCCCCCAATCAGAAAAATTAAGGCCTTCACATTGATGTCATGGACTAGATAGAAAACGGAACCAGTGATGCTGCCTGTCGTGAATGCAGCCAGACCGGCCAAAATCAACCCAACCGATACAACGACATTGTAGGTCAATATCCCCTTTATATCCCATTTGGAGACTGCCCCGATGGCTCCGAGCAGCATGGTCGCTGCACCCATAATTCCAATCAGCAAGTGGGTAATTTCAGGCTGATGATAAAAAATCAATGTAAACATACGGAAAATGGCATAAATGCCAACCTTGGTGAGCAAAGCGGCAAAGATTGCTGCCACCGCTGTCGGAGGGGCACTATAAGACCCCGGCAGCCATTGAAACAGCACAAGACCGGCCTTTAGACTGAAAACCATTAGCAGCAGAATAGCAATGGTCGTCATAAGCCCGCCTTGTCCTGCTTCAGCAACACGGACTGAAAGATGGGCCATATTCAGTGTGCCTGTGACGGCGTATAGATAGGCAACGGCCACAAGGAAGAAGAAAGATGACATGACATTAATCAATATATACTTGATTGATTCCCTGAGCTGTTTTCTTTCTCCCCCAAGGGTTATCAGCGCATAGGAAGATATCAGCATCAATTCGAAGAAAACGAACAGATTGAAGATGTCACCGGTCAAAAAAGATCCGTTCACACCGCTGATCATAAAGAGGAACAGCGGATAAAAGAAGTTCTTCTCTCTTATATTTCCGATTGTGTAAAAGGCGTAAAACAAACAACAGAAGGACACAAATGCCGTTATGATCAATAGGATGATCGCAAACATATCGGCGACGAGACTAATGCCATAAGGGGCAGCCCATCCGCCTGCCTGCAGCACTTGTATGCCATCACTCTTCACTTGCCCGGCCAGCAGTACCGCGACCAGCCCCGTGGAGAGTATTGCCAAAAGAGCAATTGATCTTTGCGCATATACATTTTTCCTGAATATGACCATCACCAGCCCCGCGATGAGCGGAATAATGATGGGCAGAATGATTATATTATTCATCTTCATTTCCCCTTAATTGATCCATATCATCAGTTCCCAAGACCCGGTAACTACGATAGGCAACCACCAGGAAAAGACCTGTAACAGCAAAGTTAATGACAATCGCGGTCAGAATGAGCGCCTGCGGCAGGCCGTCTGTAAAGGAGGAGGTACTTTTCAACCCGAGCAAAGGCGGTCCTCCAGTCTTCAATCCCCCCATCGTCAGGATGAGAAGGTTGACTGCGTGGCCAATCACTGATGTCCCGAGTATGATTCTCAACAGACTTTTGGACAGAATCATATAGGTTCCGATTGCGAAAAAAAATCCTATTATTATAGACATGACTGTTTCCATAATTATCGATCCTCACTTATGCTCAGGATAATCGTCACAGCTGAACCGATGACAGCTAAGGCTACACCCGTGTCAAATATAAGCGCGGTAGCCAGTTCGGTTTTACCTAAAATCGGAAGCTCAAAATAACCATATGTTTGAGAGAGGAAGGGCGCATCGAACAAAAAGGAACCGGCACCCGTAAGAACAGCAATCAGTACCCCGATTGCGGCGACTGTCTTAAAGTCAACAGGGATAAGTTTATTGACCGCCTCTGTTCCAAACGTCAAATACATGAGAACAAGAGAACTGGCAATTCCCAAGCCCCCGATGAATCCTCCTCCGGGATTGTGATGCCCTGAGAAGAACAAATCAATGGAAAAGGTAAGGATGATCAAAACGGCGATTTTTGTTACGGCTGCCAATAAAATATCATTAGGCTTCATTTTTTACCCCTCCCTGTAACATTGACCTTGATTAATGTAAATACAGCCAATCCTGCAATACACAGGACCGCTACTTCAATCATCGTGTCGAGACCCCTGAAGTCGACCAAGGTTGCGTTCACAATATTTTTAGCTCCCGCAAGCGCATAGGAATTCTCGAAATAGCCAGAAATCGTTTCAAATAAACGCGTTCCATTGGCGGAAAGGGCCAAAAGGGTCACGGTCAAGCCCACCCCAGCAGATATCAGCATATTGGTGAATTTGAAACGAACCTTACTGACTTCCTTTCGAAATTCGGGCAAATGATAGAAGCAAAGCAGGAACAAAGCGACCGTCACCGTTTCCACAACCAATTGCGTCAGCGCGAGATCCGGCGCCTGAAAGATGACGAAGAGAATAGACACGAGATACCCTAAGGCACCAACAGCGATTATGGATGTGAGCCGATGCTGGGAGAACAATGCAATCAAAGCAGCTATAATCATACCAATGACCATGACAGCCTCATAAATGCTCACCGGTGAATTATTGGACATATCGAAAGTAAACCCGTCAAATAACCATAGAGATCCGCCAACAATGAAGATGAAAAACGCAAAAATATAAGCCAGGTAATCACGGGTATAGCCAGTCATATACTTCTTCGTTAGGTCGTCGGATACCGTTTCCAGCAGTTCCACTGAACTGATGTATATATTGTTAAACGTCATGCTTTGCGGGTACCAGTTGAATATCTTGGTCCACTTTGGCAATAGCTTATATAGTATTAGGCCAAATAGGACGACACCGATTGTCATGAGTAATTCGGTGTTAAAACCATGCCACGCAGAAATCTCTTTGCCCAATCCGCCTTGGGCTGCATAATCGGGTAAAATCGATATGAATGCTGGATCCAAAATGTATTTGGCCAAAATGTTAGGGAAAAAGAAAATGAGTACGACTAACATGGCCAATAGGGCAGGCGGGATTAACATGCCGATAGGCGGCTCATGAGCCGGCTTTGACAGCATCTCGGGTTTATGTTCTCCTGCGAACGTCTTAAAGACTAGAATCATACAGTAGACAAACGTCAGGACACTTGCTGCCCACGCAACAACCGGGAAAATCATTCCGAGCGTTTCCATCTCAAAAATATTCATCCCTGAGGCATTCACCACGCCGGTGAAAAACATCTCTTTACTCAAGAATCCATTGAATGGCGGCAAGCCGGCCATCGAGAAGCTTCCTATCATCGTGATTGTGAAAGAAATTGGCATGAGGCTCATTAATCCGCCCAGCCTTTGGAGATTCCGGGTACCTGTCTCATGGTCAATGATTCCCACAACCATGAATAGACTCCCTTTAAAGGTTGAATGGTTAACCAAATGGAATACAGCCGCCATAATGGCAATCGCATAGACTTTTGATTCATCGCCATAGCCAAAGTAAATGGCAGCTGACCCCAGTCCGAGAAGGCTCATAATCAAGCCGAGCTGACTGATTGTCGAATAAGCAAGCAGGGCCTTCAGGTCTTTTTGACGGACCGCGTTCCATGACCCGTATAATAAAGTCACGATTCCGACGAGGGATACGGTCCAGAACCAAACGGCATCACCGCCGAACACTGGAGTTAACCTGGCCACCAAGTAGATTCCGGCTTTGACCATAGTAGCCGAATGGAGATAAGCACTGATTGGTGTCGGTGCTTCCATTGCATCAGGCAGCCAGAGACTAAAGGGGAACTGGGCCGATTTTGTGAAAGCTCCCAATAAGATTAAAATCATCGCCGGAAGGAAAAGGATATGCTCCTGCAGTGAATCCACTTGGGTAATCATTTCACGAATGCTGTATGTATCTGTGATGACAGAGAGGAGCAGCAGCCCGGCCAACATAGACAACCCGCCGAAGATGGTAATCAGCATGGATTTCTGTGCGCCGTCTCTAGACTTTCTCCGCTGGTACCAATAGGCAATCAATAAGAAGGATGAGATGCTGGTCAGCTCCCAGAACACGTATAGGACGACAACATTATCCGAGAACACGACTCCCAGCATGGCCCCCATAAACAACATCAGGTATACGTAAAAATTATGAAGCTCCTCACGCTGCCTGGACATGTAGAAAATGGAATATAGAATGACGAGCGTACCGACACCGGTGATCAGCAGGCCGAAAAGGAGGGATAGGCCGTCGACATAGGCCGTGAAATTAAAGCCGAACGAAGGAAGCCATTTCATTTCACTTGTCCATGTATCTCCAGCTTGTGTAATTGGGATATACTGTAATAAGAAGGTAAAGATGGCAGCTGGCATAAAAAGGATAAACCAGCCAATATGTAATTTGTTGTTGAATAAACGATGGAGGAAAGGTATTAGAACCGCAAAGAAAAACGGCAATAAAATCATTAAGTTAATCATGTCCTCCCGCTCCCTTCATCATAGAATAAATGTGCGTATGCATAAATGTATCCCTATTCAATTAAACCCTTGTTATATTGGAAATATTGCCACTCTTTTTTGTAATAATAATTGACTGAAAATCCAGCATAGGCTATATTCGTAATAGTCGATGACCTACCATCTATTTAGAGGTGAACTTTTAATGAAAAAATGCAAAAGCCGAATGGATGAAAGCATACTTGTATGTGTCTATTACGGCCCTAATGGTGATCGCTTAATCCAGCGCGGCAGTAAAATTGCCAACATGCTGGATTGTCCCCTGTATATTTTGACAGTGGATCCAAGTCCCTTTGATGAACTAGACGCTGAGAAATCCGAAAGTATCGAGAGATGGCGTCAGCTCGCCGAAGAATTGGAAGCAGAGGAATTTATTTTGAAAGATAATGAAAAACGACCATTTGCAAAAGTGATAGCGGATGTCGCGCGTGAAAAACAAATTTCACAGATCATTATTGGTCAAACAGCGCAAAGCCGCTGGGAACAAATTGCTAAAGGTTCAATCATAAATACTTTGTTGCGGGATATTCCATTTGTTGACCTTCATATTGTTTCTGTCGCCCGGGCATTGAGGGATGACCCAGACGGCCTTTATGAAAAAGGCGTGCGTGCCTATCTCGAAAAAGAAGGCAACCAATATCGTCTGAGCTTCGAGCATACAAAGGATAGCGCCTTTGAAGGAATCTTCTTTAAAGAAATTGGCACGGATTTTAATACCGGTATCTTTAAATTCATGAAAAACAATCAAACACTGCAAGTGACAGTGACTGATGACTATGTCAAAGAAAAATTATGATGGCAAACCTCCACGAAAAAAATGTGGAGGTTTTTTTCATTTTCAAGAGTAGAGTTACATCCTCTATAGGTTCACATCAACTTTGACAGGGAGTTTTTCATTTTTGTCGATTCCCAAATACCTTAATGTCTCACTGGGGCTGTGATGATGATAAATGTTCATCAGGATAGAAATCGCAATCCCTTTTCGATAGGCATGATAACCAAATGTCTTCCGTAATGTATGGGTTCCAATCTTGCCTGGTATGCCAACTTCCTTAGCCGCGCAATTAATGATTCGATAAGCCTGCTGCCTGGATATAGGCTGCTGATTCTTTTTGGACTTGAATAGATAGTCATCTGGTGAGAAGTCAAGGGTTTCTAAATAATATTTCGCTGCTTCCCTCACATTTTGGTTAAGGTAAAAGGCTCTCTCTTCCGAAGTCTTTGCATCTTTTATATAAAGGAACTCCTTGAATTTTCCGTCTTCCCAGATATCACCCACTCGTAAAGAGAGCAGTTCGCTGACGCGGAGACCAGTATTAATTCCAAAAACAAATAGCAGCAAATCACGCAAAGACTGCTTTTTAAGAATCCTTTTTATGGCGGCAATCTTGCGGATATCCTTTATGGGATCAACGTATTCCAAGGAAGTACCTCCTCACTATAATGTTACTTAATTATGATGTTATCAAAAATTAAGTAACATTACAAATATGGTGACTTATCTCTATTTTCAATCTCTTGTAGATATATTAAGAGGCTTATTCACTATCTTTTCAGTTAACCAATACCCATACATTGCGCTGTTCAGCACAAAAAACGCCCCTTCAAGATTAGGTTTCTACCTAACTTTGAAGGAGCGGTTATCTCTTAATCTTAAATCTCTATGCCCTTTTCTTTGAATTCCTGTACCGTGAGAATAAACATGGCGTGGGACCAAGTGAGCGGAAGAACCCATGCAGGGCGTCCGGTAACCTTGTCAATTTGCTCAGCCAGCAACCCGAGCTCGGTCGCATGGTCAATCACCCAATTATAAAGCTTCTTAGCCTCTAATTGTTGGTTAATGCGTGCATAGTAAATGGCGAGCCATAATGTCGCGATGATCCACGGGTCACCACTTATATAAATGTCTCCCGGGAATCGCTCAATTCCTCCGATGATCTTGGAGCGGCAGAGCCGGTCGATCGTCGCGGCCGTCTGTTTCATTTTCGGGTCGTTGGCATCAATCATATCAAATGGGACTTGGAGTCCGAGCAAGCATATGTCGATGACGTCATCGCGAATTTGGCGGTACACCGGGTATCCTTTTGCATCATACTCCATCGCGACGTCTTTTCCCTGTGCCTTCTTATTTTGGTAAGCCGGTTCGTCAAGGCGCAAATGGAAGGAGCGGAAGAATGAGCCGCTTGTTTCATTGTAACCGATTTGGAGGATCGTCTTTTTCATGGCTTCAGCTGTTTTGACATATAGGTGTGCTTTATCTGAAAAGCCTTGTTTATCGGCAAATTCAGCAGCGCCCTTCAGCCCTCCATAAACCGCAGCAGCTGAATAGAAGTGCTCAGCCTCCCGTTTTTCCCAAATATCCATGCTGGGCAACGGAAGACGGGTAACCGGGTCGATGAACTTCGTTAGGAAGTCAGCCCCTTTTTCGACCGTTGGCCACATTTCCTCAATAAAGGAATCATCCTTCGTAAAAGAATAGAATTGGTGCATCCCCCAAAGAATGGACCCGGTCTCATCAATTTGCATGCCCCAGGCCGGAGCTAAATGTCCGTCTAAATAATGGCGCTGTTCAAAAGAACCATTGTCCTCCTGAAGGGAGCAGGCAAAGCGGAAAAAGTGACGCACACGCTCATGGTAGCCGGCTCTTGCGTAGGCTGTCGCCGTATAGGCTGCATCCCTTCCCCAACAGTATGCATAGCCTCCTGAATAGGCATATTCCTCATCGACTTCAGGCGCTGCTATAAACCCGCCATTCTTATTATTCATTAAGTGGAACATCAAGAGGGAGCGTTCATACAGATTTTTCCCTCGCTCATCTTTAAAATCAACCGGGCTCGCTTGATTTAAGTAGTTATGCCAGTACTTGACTGTCTGGTTATAAAGCTCATCAAAGCTGGAGCGCTTTACCTGTTTTAAATTTTCTAAGGCTCCCTTGCTTCCTGTTCCTGCCGCAATATAGAGTGTGATGGATTGTTCACCATTCGCAGGAATTTGGATGGGGCCGTACTCCATCCCGGCGGAAGAGCGATTGGCAATCCGCTTTCCGGGAAGGTAGCCATCGTTTGTTTCTTTAAAGGTAGCTCCGCATTGATATTTCCTTACATTAGTATCAGAGCCAATCGCAAACCCGTATTCACGGTGATAATGAACAAAGCTGTCCGTTTCTTCGTCAAACAAGACGGTCTGATAACGGCGTTTCTCATCAATCATGAAATCGCTATATACAACAAAATCTAGATTTTGTGGGTAATCAGAGATATTTCGGAAAGTAAAGTGGCGGATATACACATCTTGGTCGGGGACAACAAAATCAAGCTGTCTGATGCTCAAGCCAACTTCACCAAGGGTTGAAACCGTTTCTAATATATTGGTGCCGCTAATGTAGGCTTGCTGATGTTTCCATACGTTATCATGCAAGAAAAAGGTCTTAATGGATCCTTCTATTCCACGGATGCCTGTGTAAAACAAATTTAAGTGCTGAGGAAAGTCAATATTAGGCCATGTAATTCGTTGAGCCTGACCATCCTTCGTTAATGAGACTAGCATACTTGAATTTCCGATAATCGCTTCCGTAATATACGGCTTTTTCTCCATACATATCCCCCTCTATGTTGAAACACAGTACATCAGTTTATCAGTTTATCGTGTTAAAGATTGACATGTCAATTTATATGCAGATAAATCCCACAAATGGGATATTTTATGTAACATCCTCTTTTTTTGTAAAACTATTTAACGGAGATGATGGTTAAATGATAGAGTGCGCTGCCGCTTATAATACCCTTTTTGTTGGCAAGTAAACTTTTTAGGCGATTATGCATCTTACAATCATAGGCATGCTTTTACCATAAGTGAGCTTTAACTTATGATAGATTTATTATATAAACATAATTTAAGAGGGTGTGAAGGGATGAAAAAGCGCAATGATAGAAAGAGAAGTCCGCTTTTACTTTTTGTGAGAGGGATCTTGCTGACGGCCTTTATATTTTCAGGATATATCCTTTGCAGCTATTTGATTGAGCTTTATCAACTGAAAAATACGCAAAGTGTCATGGCTGATATTTATCACCAGTCGGTAACGAAAAAGGGTGAAGGGGGAGGGCAGGAATTTACGCTCGATCACCTTCAAGCCATCAATGAGGACATTGTCGGCTGGATTTCGATTGAAGGGACATCCATTGATTATCCTGTTGTGCAGGCCGAGGATAATGGCTATTACTTGACTCATTCTATTTATAAGGAAGATTCTTCAGCCGGGGCGATTTTTATGGATTTCCGTAACTGTCCTTCCCCGCTAGGGAAACACACTGTTCTCTATGGTCATCATATGAGAAATGGCACGATGTTTCGCGATTTGATTTCTTATAAGAAGGAAGAGTTTCGCAAAGAGCA